>WFOZ01000510.1 GCA_015487825.1 Planctomycetaceae bacterium | reverse complement strand
CTTCTGGAAGGACTGGATGTTGATGATCATGATCTGAATCTGGTTGCTGGTGGCGAACTGGCGCACGTTGCCCAGCCGTTTGGAGTCGTAAACAAAATAATCGAAGGGCACATTGTCATACAGCGTTCTGAAATGCTCCTGCATCATGTCGATGCTTTTGAGCACGCCCTCGCGGATGGCTACGCTTGGAACGACGACGATGAACTTCTTGAACCCATAGGTTTTGTTCAACTCAAAAATGGTGCGGAGATACACATAGGTTTTTCCCGTGCCGGTCTCCATCTCCACCGAGAAATTCATGCCTTGTAACGCTGGGGTTTTCTCGATGTTATTGGCCTCCTGAATTTTCTGAACATTGGCAAGAATCTCATCTTCGGACAGCACGATGTTGTTGCCCACACCAAGCTCGGACTGGAACAGCCCTCCGGCAGCCGATGCCAGACTCAGCTCAAAATCAGTATGCGCAATCGGCTGGCCATCGAACACGCCGACGATAGCATTGATGGCTTCGCGCTGGTATTCAAGCGAAGGATTATATTTTATCTTCAACTCTGATTCCTTACCCAGTCTAATATTTGGTGCATCAGATTCGTACGGCTCTGCTCATTTCCTTGAGATGGGCAATCAAATAATTCCGATTTTTCAGCCGTTAGAGCATTGCCTTCGCTCTCAATTAGCTCAACTTTGACTTTGTTAAATGCCTCTCGCGTTGAGAAATAGAGATTTACTAGTGGGATTTTCTCTTTCTTTATGCGCTGTAAATATTTCTGCAATAGCACGAGCCGATCATACTTCCTTTTATCAGGTCTAGGGTAATAATTGCTTAGCGTTTGTTCATCGATAGGTGAAAAAAGGGTATGTTTTTTGAATTCAAGGATCATGACTGGATCATGGCTTTCGTTAATCCATATCTGGTCCACATCACCAGGCCATAAAGCATCCGTATTGGACAAATAGCATTCTAGGCTCGATGTCCCATAAAATAGGCCCTTACTACCTAGCTGAATCGGCCCACCTGATAAACATTTAATTTCCGTTTTTAGCTGCTTCAAGTCTAGAAGCTGATATCCAGATAGATTTGCTTTATCGTCAAAACTGAGTTTAAGTATTTTATTGGGCTCATTGTTCCAATCATCACTTTCCCGCCATAGTAACAATTGTGGAGTTAAGCCATATCTGCATGCAAAATAAACGAGATTCTTTCTGAATTCTTCTCCCTCAAGTCGATCAAGCTGCTCCTGAATAAAACGCATCTTGACATTGCGCTTTTGAGTATTTGCTGAAATAATACGCTTAATCCATATCTCATTTGACACGGCACGTGTACGCCAATCAATAAAAAAATCAAAACTTACAGCCTTTAAACCCTTCGATCTAAGAATATCTCCACAAAACCATTCTTCGGGGCCTCCTCTCGTAGAAGAGGGGGCTCGCTGGCTGCGATCAGAGCATTTTGCTAATATTGGCCGTTCGAGCATAATATTACACTGTCATAAACACGATTTCGGATTCCTTGGAGGCAGCGCGGGCCTTGAAGGTTTGCACGGCGTTGGCCTTGAGCTGGTCATTGCCGGCGAAAGCCCGGTCCAAGCAGATCACTTGAAGCGGGTCGGCCTCGGCCATGGCATAGATCAATTCCGGTGTCACTTCATCCTCAAGGCAGATGAGCATGGCGCCGCCCTCGATGGAGAACACCTGCTTGCCGGCCATTTCGATGGCCTCCACTTTCGTGGTCAGCGGGAAGCCAGCCTTCAATAGCAGTTCGTAGAGGATGTCCTCTTGCGAGCTTTCCTCGTTCACATGCTCCACATGCATTTCAAGCTGGCGCTTCAAGGTCTCTTCATCGGCGTCCCCAAGATCGCCATCCCACACCTTGAAGTTGGAACGGTCCAGCTTGAACACACGGAAGCCTAAATCAAATTTCTTCCTGTCATCCAGCGCGACCTCATCTTCGTGTTCTTGTTCAATTTTCTGGATCACCTTGCGAATCCGTTCCTTAGCAATATCGGAAATCGTTTTGTAGCCGGCCTTGAATGCTTCGGAATTGTCATCGCAAACTTCTGGCAATTGAACAGTTATAAACTTCAATGCGCCTTTATCTTCAAGGTTTTTTTCTAGCACCGCATGCGCTGTTGACCCAGAACCCGCGAAAAAATCCATGACAATATCTTCACTCGCTCTAGAAGTCGCAAGCGCCAACATGAGCTTTATCAATTTCGCGGGTTTTGGATTATCAAAAAGCCCCCCTAAACCTAGCGTTTTCAACTCATTGTTTGCTTCGTGATTGTGGCCTGCATCTTTGTAGCTCCAAATTGTTGTTGGTGTGATTCCATCCTTAACATCACAAAGAAAACTTTTTCGTTGAGGTGTCTGGCTCCCGTCCTCTCCAAACCAAATCTCTCCGTTTTCCTCCATTCTCTTCATTGATTCATCATTATACCGCCTATAAGTCCCTGGTGGCGGAGCCCAAACAATCCCATTCTTAAAAGTATAACTACTCGTATTAGTCCCGCTCTTAGCATGTAATGGTGTAGCCTTCCATGGGCCTTTAGGGTGATTGTCAGGGTTTCTGTAAGCTTTGAGTTGTTCCTCGTTTCTTGGAAGTTGATTTAGGCGAAAAACATCCTTATTTTTAGCGTAAACAAGGATGTGATCATGATTATCTGAGAACCATTTTGCGTCGTTCGCTCGCGTGTATTTTTTTTGCCAAATCACATTGCTAACAAAATTTTCCTCGCCAAATATCTCATCTAAAATTTTCCGTAAATTCGCCACTTCTTCATCATCAATGCTTACGAAGACTACTCCATCTTCCCTTAGCAGATTCCTAGCCAAATACATTCTTGGATACATCATGTTC
>WFOZ01000509.1 GCA_015487825.1 Planctomycetaceae bacterium | reverse complement strand
CGGGGAAATCGATTCTCGATATCAATAACGGCAACACTCTTATCGATGCAGGAACCTTTTCTGCCCTCGCGGCTCAAAACATTGGTGAAATTACCGATTTGGCAGCCGGGGTTGGGAACGGAATCGATATTCAGTTGAGTGGGCAGATTCTCAAAGCCGAAATTACCGATGCGGATGGCGTGATTTCTCTGAATTCGCAAAGTGATTTGCAGGCAGCAGCCGGGGCGATTGTTCCCGATGCAGATGGAGCCGCGGACCTGCTGATTGTTACCGCCGAGAACCTCGATGTCGGTTCTGCACTGGCTGCTTTGGTGACATCGCCGGGGGATCGAGTGAATCTGGTTGCCGGGAAAACACTGATCATTCCTGATGCCGGCATTGATGTGGGCAATGGTCAACTCTGGTTGACGGGAACGGAAGATATTATTGATCCGGCTGGTCGCGATCTCGGACGTTTACGGGCAGATAAACTGGTCTTTACCTCCGGGGCAGCGGGGGGCAATACGATTCTGAATACAGATTTGAACCGCCTGACGGCTCGTATTACATCGCCAGGACAGGGGATTGAAGTTCGTGAAGCGGATGATCTAAGTGTTGATTCGATCCTCATTGAAAATGCAGATATCACTGTTCGTGGTGCAGTAACTGCTGCGGGTAATTTGGGAATTGACTATCTCAATGCCGGGACTGGAAACGTTCTGCTGGAAACAGTTGCGAACGGAGGCGGAATTGTTGATCTGGGAGATGCGTTAAGCGATGTGGTCGCTGGATCGCTGGCAATCGATGTAACGCAAGGGGTTTCAGACGCAGATCAACTGGAAGTGGAAGTCGATCAACTGGCAGCCCGAACGGTGATGGGAGATATCAATATTCTCGACCTGAATCAGGGATTGATTATTACTGATATCAATGGGATAGAAGGAGTTCAAATTACCGCAGCAGGAGCCAACGATCAGATTGATGTGCGGACTTTCGGGAAGCTGCAAGTTCAAAAAACAGTTCGGAATTCGGGGGGGGGAGATATCCTGCTTTCTGCACTTGAAAATGGGGCAGATGCTTCGCTGGAGATTCAGGCAGATGTGCAGACAACGGGTGGAAATGGCAGCATCTCTCTAACAACTCCTGAGCAGTTAATGGTTTCAAACGGTGCAAGTATCACGGCTGCGAACAGTGGTGATGTCCTGTTTTCTGCCGGGGAAGATCGTCTGACGGGAGGGGGATCTCAAAATGGATCGCCCGATGCTGCGATTACTTTACAGGACGGAACAACTGTTGCCAGTGATGAAGGCGACATCGTTTTACGGGCAACCGGTGACATCGCGGTTTCTGTTGTGAATGCAAATTCAAATAATGATAATTCGCTGGGCGACATTCTGCTGCAAGCCGATTTCGATGGAGTTGCGGGAGGGCTTGGTAATGGAAGCGGGCAGGTTACGGATAACAGTGCCGCTGAGAATGCGAATTTGATTGCAGCGAAGCTGACAATAAAATCGGCATCGGGTGTTGGCGCAAGTGATGATATTGAAACGGATGTCGAACGTTTGAATGTTGAGAATCGCGTGAGTGGAAATGTGCAACTTTTTGAGGTTGCGGGTACGGGCGACAATTCTTTGATTGTGGAGAATTCCAGAAATATCCTGGGGGCGATTGATATTCAAACCGAAGATGGCGACTTCAATGTAATCGGCGAGGTAAGCACAACCGGCGCAGGAGAGGTACGGCTGAAATCCGGTGATGCTGATCTGGATGGAAACGGTCTTTTGAGTATTGATGCAGCAATTACTTCACAGGATGGCAACATTCAACTCAAAGCAGCGGGAAGTGATGCCACGATTTCGGCTGCAACTAAAGTTCTCAGCAGCGGTACTGGGAATGTGGAAATTCAATCTGGTGCAAACGGAAACGGTAATATAACGATGCAGGATGGTGCTGTTGTTCAAGCAACAACAGGAACCGTTCGGCTTGAATCTTTTGCAGAGATGACAATCGGGCGTGTTGTAACAGACTCAAACGCCAATGATGCGATTACTCTTACCGCAGTTCAGGGAATTCATGATGCGGGAGATGCTGGCGGGGCTGACCTTGAAGCGGAAAATGGTCAACTGGTTATTACCGCAAAAGCAGGAGTTGGAGACCTGAATCCGCTGGAAACTGCTGTCGATAAAATTTCTATCGAGAATCAATTGACGGGGAAAATTCAGATTGAAGAACAAACCGGGCTTGATATTACGCGCATCAAACAGTCTGCCGCAGATGATGTTATCGTTCGTTCTCAGGCAACGATGAGAGTTCTGCAAACCGGAGCGGGTGTTGAACTGAATACGGGCAACTTGACACTGCAAACGCAAGGGGACAGTTCGAGTTTGAATTTGCTTCAGAACGTGATGACCAACGGTGGAAATGTTGCACTGCTGGCTGATCATTCTGTGCTTCTGGGAGAGAATGTCTCTCTGTTAAGTGGTAATGGAACGGTACGAATTGTTGCTGATAACGATGTGGCAGCAGGCGGAAGCAGTGGTGATTTGCTGATGGCGGAAACTGCGGTTATCGATTCTGGTTCCGGGATTATACAGATGCAGGCGGATGGAGAAATTCGACTTGGTCAGGTTCGGACCAGTACCGATGCGATACTCACTTCGGCCAATGGAGAAATTAACGACGGGGGAGATGCCGGGGGCAATGATATTGCGGCAAACCGGTTGGCGATTCGTGCTGCACAGGGAGTTGGTTCGGCCAATCCGCTCGAAACTTCGGTTTCTGAAATTTCGATTCTGAATTCCAGTTCAGGCAACATTCAAATTATCAATCAGGCAGTTGCAGGCTTAACGGTTGGTTCGGTGGACGGGTTGGTTGGTCTCAGCCTGACGGGGGGAGTGAATGGGAATATCGACATTACGAATGATACTGGTTTGCAGGTTAATGCCCAAATTGGAAACAATTCGGGAGGCTCGCTAACCCTGACTGCTGCTGCTATGAATGCCGATCTGGTAATCGATGCCCCCTTGAATGCGGCTGAATCTGGAGCAGGAACCGGGGAAATTGTCTTGAATGCCGGTCGCGATTTGCTCATCAATAACACGGGCTCTTTCATTGATATCGCAGGCGGTTCGATCGCAGGACATGCAGGGAATGAAGTGACAATTGCTGATGATGTAATCATTCAAAGTCGAACCGGAGCCGTTATCCAGAAGTTACCTTTATTGGAAAATATTATTACGCCTCAAGTGAAAGCATCCGGTGAGGCAACAGTCTCGGGAGACTTCGGACGCCTCAACGAAGTTCGCTTTGCCATAACGATAGACTGGGCAGACGGAACCGTGGAAACTTTTGATCGGCTTGAATCAACGCCGAGTAATTTCCTGTACAACCATTTCTATACTTCCAATCCTGATCCGAACAACCCGGCAGCTGATATCCCGATTACTGTATCAATTGCAGATGACGCCAATATTCTGTTTACCGAACAGGGAGCAGAGATTTTGTTGCCGCCAATTGTTTCGTTTGCAGATGTTCCCGGAGAAGGACTTGCAGGAGGAATTGCTTTTGACCTGAGCGTGGAAGTGCCGGAGCTTGAATCACGAAGCAGTACCGGAACAGATATTTCCAACGATTCGGCAACAGATTCGAACGAACAACAGTTGCAGTCTGAAATTGTTGTCGTCAATGACGATTCCGAGACTGTTGATGAACGGATTGTGAAACTTCGGGTATTCAATGCAGATGGCACCGTTCGTGATAATATTACGTTGAAAGGAGATGAGGCGCTGAAACTGTTGAACGATTTTGTTGGATTTGTTGAAGAACACGATCTGCCTGATGGTCGATATCAGATTTTACAGCAGGAACCGGGTGACCAGACGATGCGGATCGTTTATGATCTGCTGTTAAGGAACGGGCGTCCGGCTGATAACAGTCAGGGATTACAGGATCGTCCACCAACGGATGATGCTGATGAAATGGTCCCTCCCGAAACAGAGGAAAATGAAATTCCGAAAGCCGAATAGGATACGCTGAAACGCATCTAAAGGTCCCATACTACTAACGATCAGTTTGTTTGCGTGTTGCGCATATTTCATACAAGATTCAATGTTGGTTACGGATGTCAAAACAAATCAGCTGTGCCGGGTATCTGTTTTGATATCTCGAAGGTGCATCATGATGTACCCCACTATTATATTGATACAAAGATTTTGAGTTAGCTCTATGCGAGAATGTCCGTTATGTCATCAATCAGTTTCCGATGAGCAGTGGCGCAGTGGCACCTGTCCGCAGTGCAATGCCCAACTTCCGTTTGAAACCGAACAGAGTGATTCTGATTTCATCGATCCAACAATGCAAACAGTTCCCGATACAGAATCTCCCCCAGGAATTGCTGAGGAAGATTCACAGGAAGGGGCCGATTACAAGACTCTTATTGATGAAGAGTTGCAGGCGGAAATAAACCAGGCTTCAGATGCAGCAGCGACTCTGGAAATTCAGCCGGGGCAGTCAACGGACAACTCTCCTGCGGACCCGGGCGATGAAACGATGATGTTAGACGCCGGTCATGCACTGTTCGATGAAGAACCAACCGAGACTGTTTTCGATGATATTCCCTCGCGCCCGAGTCCGGTATCAGGCGAAGATAATTCTTCATCTGATAAAATTGCAGGTGCTGCGACAATTTGTGAAGATGGCATCACACCTCAGGAAGATGTCGACAAAACAATTGTCGAAGCGGAATTTGCTACAGAAGTTCAGTCTGAAAGTGCAGACGATCCTGGCATGCAAACGGTTGTCACAGAAAGTGGAGCCGAACCATTCGATGAAAATCAGACGGTTCAATCTGATGATCAACTTCCCCCTCCCGATTCGATGCAGACCGTTGTTGCTGATGGCGAAGCAGGTCCACTTGACGAAGAAATCGAAAAAACATGGGGGATGGGTTTAGCTTCTGTAACCGATCCGGGTATGACGATTAAAGGTACACAACCCGGATCGCAGGGAACGGGAACACAGCATTCGATCCCGCTGCGACATCTTGAGGAACAATCCACACGAGGAGAAGCTCAACCGGAGTATCAACTGGTTGAAGTTCTCGGTGAAGGAGGCATGGGGATCGTCTGGAACGCTTTGCAAAGTTCGGTCGAGCGAAACGTGGCGATCAAAATGATCAAAACGAAAATTGCCAGCAAACCGGGGCAGACAGATAAGTTTATTGATGAAGCGATTGTCACCGGCGATTTGGAACATCCCAACATTGTCCCGATTCACGAAATGGGGCAGGATCACGATGGGAATTTCTTTTATGCGATGAAGCACGTGCAGGGGACCCCCTGGAATAAAGTGATTCAGAAAAAATCGTTACATGAAAATCTGGAAATATTGCTTTCGGTTTGTGATGCCATTGCCTTTGCCCACGCAAGAGGCATTATTCATCGCGATTTGAAGCCCGAAAATATCATGCTCGGCGGTTACGGGGAAGTGCTGGTCATGGATTGGGGACTGGCGTTGCCAACCAGAGAATTCACCAAGCGGGGATTGATCAGCGGTGCGCACAGCATGGGAGGTACGCCGGCTTACATGGCTCCTGAAATGGCAACCGGGCCGATTGAAAAGATTTCGTATACCAGCGACGTCTACCTGTTGGGAGCGATTCTGTATGAAATTATCACCGAGCGGCCACCTCATCGAGGGAAAACCGTCCAGGGATGTGTCGCCGCTGCGATGCGTAACACGATCAATCCGACAGAGCGTGATGATGAACTGGTCGAAATTGCAACACGAGCGATGCAGACCAATCCACAAGACCGGTTTCCAAGTGTCAAGGTTTTTCAGGATGCATTGCGAGGTTACCTCTCTCATGAAAAAAGCCTGACACTTTCCAAACGAGCCTCTGAAGAATTGACCGAGGCGGTTTCTTCAAACGATTACGAAAAGTTTGCCCGCAGTCTGTTCGGATTTGAAGAAGCGCTGGTTCTGTGGGAAGATAACGCGAACGCAAAGCAAGGGCAGTTGCAGGCGAAATTGGCCTATGCCGAATGTGCGTTCAATAAAGGTGATTTCGATCTGGCGGAATCGCTTATCGAAAAAAGTGAGCCAGCCCAAAAAGAACTGTACGATAAAATTCAGCAGGCCAAGCGTGACCGTGAGCAGAGAACGCGGATGTTTCGCTTAGCTAAATTTGTGGTGGCTGGTCTTGCGGTTGCGATACTGCTGATTGTGGGAGTTTCTTACTATTTAATCAATCAGGAAATGAAACGCGCTACATTCGCCGAAGGAGTTGCCAAAAAACAGAAAACATTGGCAGAAGAGCGAACCGTTGAAGTGATGCAGGAGAAAGAAAAAGTTGAAAAACAAAAAACAATTGCTCAACAGGAACGCGATAAGGCAGAGCAACGTAAAAAAGAAGCGGAACAGCAGCGGGCAATTGCAGTCGTTGAAAAAGAGAACGCGATTCAGGCGCGTGAAGCAGAACAGTATAAATCTTACATCGCAAAAATTGGCTTAGCGGCTGCGAAAGTGGAAGAGAACGCTTTTTCTGATGCACAAAATTTGTTGTTGCAATGTCCTGCTCCATTAAGAAACTGGGAATGGGGACGGCTGATGTATTTGTGCAGCCAGAGCAAACAGGAGTATCTTTCACCCGCTCCTGTTTACGGGCTGGACTTCTCGCCGGACGGATCGAAATTTGCAACAACATGCTTTGATGGCAAAGCCAGAATCTGGGATCGAGATTCCGGAAAGCTGCTTCGGGAACTTCTACATAATAACATTTATGTCCATTGCATTGCCTGGTCTGCTTCAGGAAACCTGATTGCAACGGGCGGGAATGATAAACAGGGAAATCTCAAAATCTGGGAGGCGGAAACAGGGAAACTGCTCGCCAATATTGTTGCCCATACCGATGCCGTGCTCAGCGTTAAATTCAGTGATGACCAGCGTTGGCTGCTGACAACTTCTTACGATAACACGGCAAAATTGTGGGACCTTGAAAATCCCGATGAACCGAAACCGGGCGTTACGCTGGTCGGGCATACCTGGTGGGTGTGGGATGCCGATTTTGCACCTGGTTTTTCACCTGCCCAGAGTGATTCTACAGAAAATAAAACAAATCGAATTGTAACTGTCGGACACGACGAAAAAGCGATTGTCTGGGAAATATCAAAACAGGGAACTGAAGCAAAGCCGGTGATTGAATTCCTCGAACATCAGGGGCCAATCTATTGCGTTGCCTACCATCCGGCAGGGGCACAGATTGCAACGGGAGGTTATGATCGCCAGATATTGTATTGGAATCCTGATCAGATCAAGCCGTTCAGTTTTGCTGCTGCGGTTAAAGGCGAGAAAAGAGAACCCCAGAAATTCTCCACTTTCACAGGACATACCGGACCGGTTCGTGCTGTCTCGTTTTCTCATGAGGGAAACCTGCTCATTTCAGGAGCACAGGATAACGCGGTAAAGGTTTGGGATATTGAATCCGGGACTTCAATGAAAACATTCCGTGGGCATGATGGAACAGTCCGTGCCTGCGAGATGACGGATGATGGTCGGTTCCTGCTTTCCGGATCGGAAGATCATCGGGCGTTGTTGTGGTCGGTGGATGATTATGCAGAAATACAAACGCTCAACGGGCAGGAACTGGTTGGGCACCGCGAAGCGATCCTGGCGGCTTATTTTTCTCCTTCGGGCAAAGAGGTATTAACAGCCAGCCGGGACCGCACGGCAATCATTTGGGATGTCAGAAGCGGAAAAGAACGGATACGTCTTAAAGAGGGGCATCAATTCCTGAGTTCTTCAGCTGTCTTTTTCCAGAAGGAACAATTGCTCGCCACCGCAGCGGCTGATAACTCGGTTCGAATTTGGAATGCAACCACAGGCGCGGAAATGGCCCATTTAATGGGAACCGGACGTTCTGCCCTGGTTGCGATTTCGGAAGATGATCAACTGATGGTCACGGGCAGCAACACAAACGATTTAATGATCTGGAAAACAAAATCGCTTCTGGAACAAGAGGAAGTTGCACCGGTGGCACAACTTTCCGGACAGAAGCACCCCGTCACCGCCATCGCGTTCATTCCCGGCACTCATCAGTTAGTCAGTGCAGATTCACGGGGACGATGTACATTGTGGAATACAGAGAGTGGAGAACAGATCTGGTCGGTTCGCAACCATACACTCAAAGTAACCGATATTCGCATCATCAACGAAGGCCAGACAATTCTCACAGCAGATATTGATCAAACGATTGGTGTTTCCAAAGTGGAAAACGGTGAAGAGGTTGCCGTTCAGGTGATGTCGCATTCCGGTCCCGTTATCGGTATCGATGTTTCTACGGATGAGACAATGCTGCTTTCAGTGATGAACCGCGGAGATGAAGAACAAACCAAACAGGCTGCTCAGACGATTCTGTCAGTTTGGGACCTTGAACAGAAACAAACAGAAAAAAGAGAACCTTCACAGCAAATCGTTCTGGAAGGTTTCACCACCAACGATGTAGCCATCAGTCACGATAATCAAACCGCGATTTTGACCTGTTCAGACAACAGTATTAAAACGGTTGATCTGAAATCGGAGGAAGTCAAGGTTTTAATTGATGGGAATCAGCATGGCGGATTGCTGTGGGCGACCCATTTAAGTGGTGATGGTCGCAGACTTTTGAGCGTGGGGGGTATTGATGCCCGGCTGTGGGATTTGAGAACCGGCAAACAGCAGATGTCATTCGGACCGCACGGAGCAGTCGCCGCGACTGCGATGCACCCGCATGATCAGATTGTCGTTACCGGCTCCTGGGATCATTCACTCAAATTCTGGGATGCCCGGTCCGGAAAATCGACCGGGAAAATCAGTGAAGCCCACGAAGGATACATCAACTCGGTTGCCTATTCTCACGATGGACGTTGGATTGTCAGTGCGGGAGATGAAGGGATCGCAATAATCTGGGACGCCATGAGCAAAGCCAGCCAGAGGGAACTCATCGGACATACCGGCGGCGTACAAAGTGCGGTCTTTTCGCCAGATGATGCCACGATACTGACCGCATCGCGGGATCGCACATTACGGTTGTGGGATCGAAAAACAGGCAAGCAAATTGGTAAACCGATGACAGGGCATCAATGGGCGGTTCTGTCAGCCAGGTTTTCTCCCGATGGGAAATTGATCGTTTCGGGCAGTGAAGATAATTTCGCATTCCTGTGGGATCGACAGACAGGAAAAATTCTCGCAAAAATGTCCGGGCATACCGCTGCGGTAACATCAGTTGCGTATTCAAAAGATGGGATGCGAGTTCTGACCGCCTCTCGCGATAACACGGCTAAGTTATGGGACGTTTCGCCAGGACATCTGGGGAATGAAATTCTGACACTCAAACGACACGAGCAGGAAGTCACCTCGGTCGACTTTTCAAGCGATCGCCTACATGCGGTCACCAGCAGTCGCGACGGTACCGCCATCATTTGGCCCGCGGTGCAGTGGAAAGATTAGGCATCAGGTTCCTTGCAGAGGCCAAGTTGCCCAACTTTAGTCAGGTTTCGGGTCAAATAAATATTGCAGCAAATTCGCAAAAAAGTCTGCCCCGACTCTATGAGCCGTGAGCTGGTCCTATTGCAAGAAAGCGGATGATAGTTACGGTTCTCGTGGTTTACAGAACCGGGGCATACGATCAGATTCTATTCATCACCGAACCCAGCCTGGTCCATAAATATCTCGCAAGCACCGCTTCCGGCATTTTGGAATGAAGTTCTCCAAAGATAATTCCTGTTTATTCGCGTTCGATTGGTGAGTCATTTCCTTTGCAAAGATGCACGATGAATTTCTGTCGCTTTTTCTATTTGCGATTGCGATTCAAAAGGAAGATACAT
>WFOZ01000508.1 GCA_015487825.1 Planctomycetaceae bacterium | reverse complement strand
GCGAACGGTTCGCAAATTATAGAAAAATATCAGTTTGGTTACGGCTATCAGAATGAACCAGCCGTGCTGGGATATCAACAATTTCAGGGCAACAGGCAGAATGCGTTGCGTTGCAATTGTTTACGGTTTTATATTGCGAGCATTTTCTAAAAAGATGATCTCGGAATTACGAAGATCTGTAATTGGAACAGGGGCTGTTATGGAAAGGTGCTTGCCATTCGCATTTATATTATCTGCTTTAACTAACCGCGTGTCTGCCGGTACCTTGATTGCAAAATCTTCGTATTTATTGACTGGGGCTAAGTTCGACTTTCGCATTATTCACCAGTGTGGTGACATGCGAAACAACATCTGCCAACGGGATTTTTTCTGGTTTATCTGCGGTACGGGGTTTGACTTCTGCGATCCCTTCCTGCAGGCCTTTACCTCCAACAACAATGCGGAAAGGGAAGCCGATTAAGTCTGCGTCCTTGAATTTGACGCCCGGTCTGGCTTTACGGTCGTCCATTAAAACATCGATGCCGTTTTCTTTCAGTTCGGAGTAAATCTTTTCAGTTAGTTTCATCAATTCTTCGTCATCAGGTTTCAGAGGGATAAGAATAACCTCAAACGGTGCGATGCTGATTGGCCAGATGATGCCGTTTTCATCGTGCGATGTTTCCGCCAGACCGGCAACGATTCGATTCACGCCTATGCCGTAGCATCCCATGATAATCGAATGTCGTTTTTCGTCTTTGTCGAGAAAATCTGCACCGAGTGAATCGGCGTATTTGGTGCCAAGCTTGAAGACGTGACCAACTTCGATGCCATGAACCAGATTCATTGGCTCGCCACTTTTCGGGCAAGGGTCGCCCTGAGCGGCATTGCGAAGATCGTAGGTTTCACTCAGATGATAATCTCGTCCGACATTCACTCCGGTGTAATGGGCATCGGTTTTATTCGCCCCGGTAGTGGCATCCTTTATTGCAGGGACGTCGTGATCAGCGATGATGTCGCACTTAATACCAACCGGCCCGGCAAAACCAACTTTTGCTCCAGTTACTTCTTCGATCGTTTTTTCATCAGCCAACTCAAGAGATTTAACATTCAATGCCCGTCGAATCTTCCCTTCGTTTGCCTCGTGATCACCGCGAAGAAGAATCGCGATTGGTTTTTCATCTGCGATGTAGATAAGGGTTTTGATCATCTGCTCTGGCGAGCATTTTATAAGATCACAGACTTCGCTGATCGTTCCGACTTTGGGCGTGCTGATCTCTTTCAGATCCTGTGGATTATCGGGAGTCGTCAACTCCGGTTGAGTTCGTCCGGTTTCTGCTCGTTCCAGGTTTGCCGCGTAGCCGGAGGATTTGCAGTAAACGATCTGGTCTTCGCCGTTTTCTGCTGGGATCATAAATTCGTGGGACGCATCGCCGCCGATCGGGCCGGATTCTGCTTCCACAGGAATATATTTCAGGCCACACCTTTCGAAAATTCTGCAATAAGCATCGTACATCGCCTGATATGATTCATCGAGTTGCTCCAGATTACTTGCAAAACTGTATGCATCTTTCATCAGAAATTCGCTGGTTCGAAGCACTCCAAAACGAGGGCGTTCTTCGTTGCGGAATTTCGTTTGAATTTGATATAGCGTGATCGGAAGTTGCCGATAACTGTTGATGTGCCGAGCCATCAAATCGGTAATGACTTCTTCATGAGTTGGGCCCAGCGCCAACGGCACCGTGCGGTCTCCCCGGGTGACTTCCAGTCGAATGAGAACAGAACCGAAATCTTCATTGCGTCCGGTACGGTCAAACAGTTCGATCGGCTGTAAGGCAGGCATAAACATTTCAACCGCGCCGGCATTCTCCATTTCTTCGCGGATGATGTTCGATGCTTTCTGGACCGCCCGCCAGCCGAGCGGCAGGTAAGAATAGGCTCCTGCCATCAGTTGGCGGATGAGACCTGCTCGCAGCATTAGTTGATGAGAAGGAATCTCTGCATCGGCAGGGGTTTCCTTCATCGTGGGTATAAAAGATTTCGTCCAACGCATAAAACGCTGCCCTTTGTTTTTAGTATGTAATGAGAAGTCTCAGCTATATATCAAAACCGAGCAGACCGAGACCGGGTAATCTTAGCTGAATCATCTCACACTAGAAGGGTCAGCAAATAAATTTTCCTTCTGTTGGTAAAAATGAGGTACAATGTTCGAAAAATCTGACTAAATCTGCAACTCGCTATTAAATCTGTCCATTGAAAAAAGTTAGCCAGGTTAGAAAGTTGTGTGGGAAAATTGGCGGGAGATTGAACACCGCACGAGTTACATTAAATTTAGGAATCGAATCGCAGGTTGCGCTCATTGCAAAATCGCTATCAATAAAAAAAGATCCTCCAGTCATTACGACCAGAGGATCTTTTTGTATAATAACGTTGACGATTAGAATGTGTAGTTCGCTAAGAAGTAGAACTGAGTCGCATCGTCACGGTTCAAAGCACTGTTCTGAACAGCGTTTCCATACCAGAACCAGAAGTAACCCATTTGCAATGTAAGATTCTTATTCATCTTATAGGTTGCAAGAAGGTCCAGTTCGGTACCGATCTTTTCGCCTGCTGCTTCGCCTGCTGCACCGGTTGGTCCAAGTCCTGCACCTGCAATGTTGTAGATTGCATCTTCAGCTTGTGCTTTGGTGTAGTAGTGGAATGCAGAAAGGAGAGTCAGTTTCTTGCTTGGTTTAACACTTGCCTGAAGGCTGTAATCAATCAGGTTCTGTCCTGAGAAGTTATCAATCAAACCCCAGTAAGCATGTCCCAAAGGATACATGGAGTAGTAGGTACTCGTTTTGCCATCAGTAGGATCGGTGTCGCCGGAACCATAGTAGAATAATCCCTTAACCATTGGTGTCCAGGTTGCCTGGTTCCAGGTGTGATTGATATCAGCTGTGAAGAACCCTGCGTAGACATCCAGATCGGAAGCCGATCCAGTGTACATGTCGTTTCCGAACTGCATGGCCCCTTCAAGGTCCCACGCCCATGTTCTAGCTACATCGTCGGTACAACCTTCCATGATCTGTTTTTTGCCGTAGACGCGGGCACCGAAAGTGTGCCGGTTGCCATCCTGTCGGTTCAATCGCTGTTCACGCTCGTTGGACCACAACCAGTAAAGGTCGAGGGAACCAACATCCTGGAATTCTTTCTTAGTCAGGTAAACTCCAGTAAACAGATTACTTTGATCGGGTGTATCAAGTGCATCCGGCTTGAATGCTGCTCCCCGAGATGCTGCGTTCAACGGACGAACTGAGAACGCATCAATGTTCCAGTCTTTGCCCTGGTAGTAACCTTTAATACCTTCAAAATTACGAAATGTATTTGCCCATCCCAAAGGTGAAACGGTTCTTTGTACGCCATAAAGAAGTACCTGACGACCATACCGAACGCGCACGTCGCCATGTTCCATAGATAAGACTTTGGCATCTACGTAGGCTTCGAGCATATCCCAGCGGTTTTCATCGATGGGCAGCGGGAAAACATCTTCGCCGAAAGTATCGGCATTGATTATCGTTACACGAGACTTAATTTTGTCTTTGTAACTTAAATCGAAATTCGGTGTGAATCGCCATTGATTGTAATCTGTTCGGACTGCTCCGGGAGGACGAAGACGGTTTACTTCGTTGATATAACGATACCGAAGAGCACCACCGGTAGAAAATTTGAAATCGCTATCGCCGATTTGCTGATTTTTGGGAAGTGACAGCCATGGATCATTTTCTCCCAGCGAGCTAAACCAAGTTGATTTCTCACCAAAAATATCAGCTTTTGCTTCAGGGGGGGCAAGAATGAGCAGGGCTACGACAAGATTCAACGATAGAATCATGTTCCGTATTAACATGAGAACGCCTTTCCGTTTCGGAGCTTTGTAGGTTCGAGGCTTGTCTTCAGATGATATTGTGTGTGCTCATCTGTTTCGTGGTTGCCACAAACGGTCTATAATGACAAATATACCGGCTGTTTACTCTTTGCAGCTCGTATCATTATTCTGCATCGAACGAATCATGACAGATATTCACAAGACAAAGAGGTCTGATTACTCATTTAGCAGGATTGATCAGAGAAGGCGTCGTAATTGTCCCAATCGTTATATTTTTCCATAAACTATTAGGAGAGACACCTTACAAGTAGTGTGCATGTGGGAATGTCTTGTGGTGAGTGGTCGGAGAAAAGGCATAAATAAGGCTTTATGCAGCCTGGTTAATGAAAAAGGGAACCGGTGGCAAGCACCGATTCCCTTTTTGGAATAAAATATCCTGAGCTATCAACCAATTTTTTCCAGTTTGGTGATACGCCCCGTCACGACCCATTCCGCGATATAAATATTCCCTTTAGCATCGAAGCAGGCGTCGTGTGGATGGATGAATTTGCCAGGTTGCCAAAGGGCAGGTTTTCCACGCATGCCAATTTTTCCATCAAGAACCTTGCTTCGCCATTCGACATCATCACCAAATTGAGTAATGACTTCGTTATCTTTATCCAGCAAAGTGACCCGAGCATGCAAGTCGGGGATGAGCATTAAATCTCCCTGTGTGTCGATATCAGCGGGGAAAAGGAACCCGCCGAGCGTTTTGATGTGCTTGCCATCAAGCCCAAACCATTGCAGACGTTTGTTGGCACGATCTGCAACGACCAACTTTGGAGTGCCATCGCGTTCATCGAGCCAATGCCCATGAGGCGTTTTAAATTGACCATCCATTGCACCAGGACCGCCGAGGGTTTGTACAAATTTATCGTTTTTGTCGTATTCAAACAGGTAGTTACTGCCATATCCGTCACCCAGATAGTAACCGCCATCAGGGCGGAAACTTGTATTGGTTGGGCGATATCCGATGGCTCCTTTTTCCCAAATTCCGCTATCTTTTTCGAGTTCCGCCTTGCCTCGTTGCCAGACAACGTCTCCCTTGAGTGTCATT
>WFOZ01000507.1 GCA_015487825.1 Planctomycetaceae bacterium | reverse complement strand
C
Source organism: Planctomycetaceae bacterium (assembly GCA_015487825.1). Taxonomy (GTDB): domain Bacteria; phylum Planctomycetota; class Planctomycetia; order Planctomycetales; family Planctomycetaceae; genus Rubinisphaera. Next base: position 6,676 of record WFOZ01000507.1, on the reverse strand, counting down.
CCAGATAAAGATATTGAATGCCCCGTTCCGCTTCTCCAGGGCTGCGGGACCGTGGGCTCGGTAACGTCGCCAGATCTCGCGGCAAACCAGCCCTGTTTCGCGCCCAGGCGAGCTTAGTATCTCATCCCATTCGTTGGCGTCGAATGCAATCCGACCAACGAGCGCTACCACCGTCCCAGTTTGCAGATCCTCATAAGGTCCCCAGAGCCGGCGTTCATCCACGCGGCAGAGGGCGAGCCCAGAGTTGTCAGCGGAGGAGATCCAGGACCACGCTGATGGAACAAAGCTCAGCTCGTTGCCAATACACGCCAGCTTCTCACGGGGCGGGGTAGTAACGCTGAAATAGAGTCCTGCCATGTTCTCATCCTAACACTGAAATCTTTCTGCCAAATTACGGAAAAAGGGAGGAAGCTGCCGTTTCTGATTTCGCTTGAGCACAGCCTAACTCTTTCTGCAACACTTCCGGGTAACCATGCCCGAATAAGAGCCCCGGTTCCTAGTAATTACGCCCTACCCAGTTGTTTTAAACCGGATTCTATTTTGTGGCCTCAGTAACAACCAATATTTGTTGATTGTATAAAAAACCTATTACCATCAGTCACACTCTTACCTGAAAATCTATCGTGTCCGGCACTTAACGGTCCACGGCATCATCTCGTCAGCCAATCTTTGCGTCGTCTCCGTGCGCATATCGGGCAATTCGCTACTTAAAACACCCAGAGCAGTCTTTAATGCGTTACGGTGGCTTTTGCAAGCGAATAGATGATAGCGTGTTAGAAGCTGCTGAGTGGTTGACTTGTTAGTTGTGTAACGGTTCCCTCTTACTGCATTGCGGAGTCCCCAGTAAATAGAACCGAGTCGCTCCCTTCCAGATAAATGCGTAACCGCTGATTCACCCTCAGGGAAACCTAACCAGCGTGCGTGCGTTTGGAAGTATTCACGCAAAGCAAATTCCTGCCACAATCCTGTCAGGAGATCCACATTACACAACGGCTCACAACATTTAGCCAAATACTCGATGTGTTGTACGCGTTCTTGTTCAGATGGGTTGTCAATTATAACCATGTTAGCCTTTTGCCGAATCACACAGGTTTCAACTTTGAATTCCAAACACTCTGAAGTAACTGTAAGCAGTGGTGTAAGAGACCAAAGAGCATTAGGCGTGTTGACCCAATCGTCTGGATCAATGACGTAATTACCCAGTCCGTAGAAAATAAGGCCGTCGGCGTAGCGTTCATAACCCTGAGGAATATGGGAATGATGGCCATGAACAACATTTGCTCCCGCATCCACGAACGAACGAAGCAAACTCTGCCATTCAGGAGAAGGCCAGGGACACATCTCGGCGGCGCCGTGGACCGAGACTATGACAACATCACAGTTGGCGCGCAACTTCCGAATGTCCCGATAGAGGGTCGGTGACAACGGGGCAACGCCGGCTCGGCTATGTGTGGCAATGCCAAATTGAGTTTCGCAACGCGCCAGTATGCCAATGCGCATTCCATTCAAGTCAACTGTTAAAGGCGCCTCTGCTTGCTCTAGGTTTCCAGCAGCTCCGACGATTTTCGCGCCGTGCCTGTGGAGCGCATCGACGGTGTCTTTGAGGCCTTGTTCTCCGTAGTCCATGGTGTGGTTGTTGGCTAGGGAAAAAACGGAATTTGCAGTAACACTGCCTTCCAGGATAGTGGGGTTGCCCGACAGGTTTGGACCCGATTTGGGCTGTTTGCTCGCAGCATGGGTAAATGGGATCTCGGCGTTCACCAAAATCAGGTCAACTGAGTTTGATGACGTACTGTCAATCTTATAGCTATGTGGGCCAAGCGGCGCAAAATCCCCTCGGAGAAGAATTTTCATCGCGAATACCGTATTTTTGATTCTATCCTTGGATTTCATCCCGTATAACTTCCAAGTAACCGTGGCCAAATTTAAGGTCGGGCTCTACATAATTGCCTTCCGCCCACTCATTCCAGGCCTTCAAGAAGATAATTCGGTGTTCTTCTGAGCGGCTAGCCACTTGATCAATGGCTTTGCGCATATGAGTGCGAAATAGATCCGGAGTTGAACCGTGCAGCACGAGTCCATTAAGACCGCTTCGTGGTGTATTATCCCAATTGGGGAGGACGCAGGGGTAGTCCATGAAATCTACAGGTTTTTTCCGTAGTAGAAGATCCAGTATTTCCTCATAAGAATAAATAGATAATGATTTTTTTTCTAGCCGTACTTTCAGCCGAGTAAGGGGGTATTGCCAGGGTATTGATCCATTCTTTGGTGGAAGCTTTTGCATCATGCAGGCATCCAGTCCCCGTTCTCTAGGATCCCAGCTTGGAGCAAAGTGAGATATCCCAATTAGATATAGCCCCTTTAAGCCTGCTTTGATTGCTAACTCTCTCCAGAAGTCCATGACGTGATTTATATCTGGGATACTGTCAGGCTTCCAGATGAGGAACAGTGGTTTACCATCGACTGTAATGTATCGCTCATCGGTAAACGCTTTAAGTAAATACTGAAAATGTGCGGCATGATCATCCATGCCAGGATAGGTCTGTTCGGCGATAACTTGGTCAGGTGCACCAAACCAAATGCCAGTCCAACTATGATTAGCCCAGCATAAACAAAAGGGTAGGTTTGGTTCGCCTGATTGGAGCACCTCATCAAACGGCCTCTCTATTAAACGCTGGCCGCCTCCCATCCAATAATGATAGTAACAAAAGCCCTCTATACCGTATTGACTTGCTAATTCTGCCTGGGCCGCTCTTGCCTCAGGTAGACGCAAATCATAAAATCCCAGATCGGCTGGTATGTGTGGTTGATAGTGACTATGAAACAACGGCTTTGCCTTTGCCACATTAGTCCACTCTGTAAAGCCTTCGCCCCACTGCTTGTCGTTCTCTGGAATTGGATGGAACTGTGGTAAATAGTATGCAATAACACGTGCTCGTTTTTTCATAACTTATTTCTTTGAGATATTGCGGCCATGGTTGCAGACTGTGTAATGCTACAGTATGCAGCAAGTCTCCTGCTAGTATTTTCCGTCATGATTACACCACGAGTCATATCGTGCATCCCATAAACTGATCATGACTTCAATGATTACTGGCAAGAATTTGCCTCCACGCGCCAATCAGCTCCCTCTCTTCTCTCTCTATCGAGTATTGCATGGCAATAAACTCTGCCGCTTGCCTGCGTTGCTCATAGAAATAGTTTTCATCGGAATTATAGGCCTTAATAACCTGCTCGACCTGTTTTGCATAGCCGATAATATCGCCATCATCAATTGGGTAGGAATGCTCTGACTTGAAGAACTCCTTGCCCCCCCAGCCATCATAACCGACAACGATACAACCACAGGCCATGGCTTCGGCAGCCGGCAGACCAAACCCCTCATGATATCCAAAACTCAAAAAAATCAGCGACTCTCGCATTAATGCAGCCACCTGTTCCTGAGGGATATTGATAAATGGAACAACTTCAAATTCCGAGAGCATGCCATGAAACTTGAGGATGTTAATTACCTGCATGGCATCTGCCTGGTTTTTGATTCGCGACAGACAGATCTGTTTCTTTTTTCTCGGCTGAAAATGGAATAAATCAGGGTCGATAGATAAAAAGAAACGGTGTGTAACCGCATCAGGAAAGGCGTACTTTACATACTCCTCACAATGCTCCGAATTAACGAGAACTGCCCGAACAGTATCGTCAAGATAAGGCGTTTTGAGATTCTCCCTGGTAAATGAATAACCCTTGAAGGTAAGAAATCCATTCTGGTTCAAAATCACCTTGGGTATCCCCTTCCCGATTGTGGCCAAATCAGGGCCTTGCATTTCAGTAATCACCAAAATATCGTTTGGCCCGACCTTTGAGCCAGCACCATTGACAACAGGGATTGTATTAACACCTCCCCCTTTCATCTTTTGTTGAATTTTATTTCGCACGCGTGAGAAAAAGGATTTTATTGGATACCTGGTGTGGGCAATCTTAGTTTTATTGGAAAACCACGTACATCGGAAACCTTTTTTTTGGTGGAGCACAAAAGCCGGTATGCCATACGCATTGAGGATATCGACATGCCGATAAATGACTTTTATGCCACCGGTGGGGTGGTTGCTTTCTGGGCAGAGATAATAGATAGCCATATTAATAAAGCCAGCAACTCACCGGATTAGCAAGATAGTTGCCCCTGTTTTCGCGCTGACTTGGCATCCTCGGTCCAGCGTCGAACATCCTCCGGGCAATCACCCATACGCTTCGTAAAATAGTGATAGAGTCCAATTAACATGGCTCTGTTGCTTTTTGAATTCAGGTTCGCACGCAGGTTACGCACCCAGGTGGCACCTGCCCATAACGCACGCTTGGTTAGTGGGCCCTCTTTTCCCAGTGTTACGGGGGGCAAAAAACCCTTGTGGAGCCTACCGAAAATCGCTCGCCAGACCGCACGGCGGCCTTTTTTATTGAGATGTCGCCGCGCCCAAACCAACTGATTTCTTACCCAGAAATAACACGCCAGCGGGGAGTCAGAACCGCCTATAGCGACTGACACCTTATGCAGTAGAGATGCATTGGACACAACATAACAGTTATACCCTGCCTCCCTTGCGCGATAACACCAGTCCGTTTCCTCATAGGTAAGGAAGAAGTCTTCGTCGAGCAAGCCGATATGCCGCAGAACCGATGCCGGCATAAAGATCGCGCAGCCACTTACGTAATCGGTTTCATATACCTCGTTACCCCCTTGAGGGTGAATCCCGTCGAATCGACCTGACTCGTCACTCCATTTCTTTACTGAGCACCAGAGGCGATCAGGCTCATAATAATGATAGATGCTGGCACCTAAAACATCCTCTCTCCGATCCGCAAGCGAAGCCTCTACAAGAACCGTCAGCAAATTATCAGGAACTACGGTGTCGTTGTTCAGTAGCAATATATACTCTGCTCCGTTTTCGAGCGCATAACGAATACCAACATTATTTCCCCCCGCATAGCCGAGGTTGCGGCCTGTTTCCAGGATTTTAATATCAGGAAAGCTGGCTTTGATTGCGCCTACAGAACCGTCAACCGAACCATTATCCACAACCACAGCCTGGAAAGTGGGATAATTGATTTTCATCACTGACTCAAGGCACTCGATAGTATCTTCTTTACCGTTCCAATTAAGAATTATAATTGTAATTTGTGGCAACTCACGATTTTCACCCATAAACAGATGCCTCCACTCACCTAATAATCTTTGTTAGAAAATCTGCCTGGGCAAGTAATATGGCCTGCTAATTTCTTTAGTCCTCGTAGTGTACGGAGTAATCTCCAATAATGCTGTTTCAATCCTGAAGCATGAGCAGGAGGCGGCTTCGTGCCTGAGGTCAGAGAAGCGGATTGCCTTGTAACAGTTTCTGCCTGTAATGCGCGTAACGTCGCTTCTAGATAAGCATGCCCCCATTTTAAGTCCGGCTCAAGATGACAGCCTTCCGCCCACTCATTCCAAGCATTAATAAAAACAATACGTTCATTACCTTTATGTACTTTTTTTGTGCGAGCGATAGTATCTTGAAGCCACGCCTCATAAAGTTCCGGCGTAGAATCCACCAAAATTCGTGCATTCTTTCTCCTCCGAGCGCTATTGTCCCACATTGGCGAAACACAATGAAAACGCTTAAAATCCGGCTCAGGCTTGTTCATAAAAACTCTAGAGACATCAGAGTAAGATATTATTTTATCGTTTTTAAAAGCCTGTGAAAGCAGGCCAAGCTTTATTAATAGCGAAGGAAGAGCACCTTGAAATTTAGCTGGTGCAATCCAATCGCCGGATGGTGCAAATTCAACTGCGGCATCAAACCCAATAACTTCAGGAGCAATATCCTCAACAAATTGCTCGACCCGGGCTAAATAAATTTCCCCTACACCAGCACGATGCGCTTCCTCACGCCATATTTCTACTGTTTGCGCGGGATTAGGCAATAGCTCTGTACGATAAACAAGAAACAACGGCTTACCATTAACGCGAATATAGCGCTCATCACGAAATGCAGGGAGCAAAGCCTGAATATGAGCACGGTCATCCTCAGGAGAGTAATTCTGGGCAAGAAGCACCTGTTGGTTCCCACCATCCCACACACGCGTCCAGTTTTCATTTGCCCAACACAAGCAGAACGGAAAGTCTGGTTGACCAGACGCTAAGACTTCATTGAATGGTCGCTCGAGGATTCGTCTTCCATTAAACCAATAATGGTAGTAGCAAAAACCATGTATACCATATTGCCGGGCAAGATCCGCTTGAGCTTGGCGAACTTCTGGGAGTCTTAAATCATAAAACCCCAAATCTGAGGATAAATGAGGCTGATAATGCCCAACAAAACGAGGGCGAGCTATTGCTACGTTAGACCATTCAGTAAAACCCTTACCCCACCACGCGTCATTTTCTGGCACAGGATGAAATTGAGGAAGATAAAAGGCGATGGGGCGGATGGCTGATGTAGCCTGTGCGGGAGAGGTCATGAGGGATTATTTGTTTTTGGTATTGGCGCGTTTGAGCGGCCAGTTGTGTCCAGCATAACTTGTTGAATACTATTTACATAGATCCGATTGGTGAAGCGTTCATTAACCATTTGCTTACCATTGGTGCCAAAAGTTTTAGCTATCCTGGTATTGTTTATCAGTTTCAATATGGCATTAGCCATCGCGTCTG
>WFOZ01000506.1 GCA_015487825.1 Planctomycetaceae bacterium | reverse complement strand
CAGTTAAGCTGTTAAATATATGAATAAGGTATAGGATAAAATACGAAGCACTAAATCCGAAATACGAAACAAATTCAAAAAATAATTGTAACTATTCAGCGTTGGTGTAGGGTCCGCTATTGCGGACCACGATGGGAGATGGATCCCCCTGTTTCTGCGGTGGTCCGCAATAGCGGACCCTACAAACAACCTTCATTTCTGCAATAACCAAACTTTGCTGAATAGTTACAAATAATTTTCAAAATGGCAGAAACAACCAGCATGCAAAGAGAACTTCTTTCGCAATAGATTGTTTTGAACATTCGTATTTTATTTTTGTATCTGTTTCAGATTTCGATATCCGGATTTAAAATTTCGACAATCCTAGCTGTGGCATGATAAAAAACCTTGCGACAATGAACAAGACCGCCCTGAGTATCATTTCGGGGGATCGGAAACAAAATCTGTGAGCATCTCCGAGAAAACTCCCCGCTGGCAACAGGAACTGGCCAACGCAATTCGAAATGTTGATGAGTTATACAAACGGCTCAACCTGAAAGAGATCTTCTCGGATAATGAGGAATGTCATGTCGAAAAGGCACAAAATAAAGAACTCATCTCCGAAGCTATCAGGCAATTTCCCGTTCTTGTGACCGAATCTTTCCTGAAGCGAATGACTCCTGCAGACTCCAGTGACCCCCTTTTGCTGCAAATTCTCCCGACCATACAGGAGGTGGACAAAATTCCCGGTTTCGGTCTCGATCCTGTTGGAGACAGTCGGGCCATTTTTGCGCCGGGAATTATGCAGAAATATCAGGGACGTGCGTTGATGATTACGCTCGGGCAATGTGCAATACATTGCAGGTACTGTTTTCGTAGAAAATTTCCGTATCAGCAATCGCCTAAATCACTTGAACAGTGGGAAGCCTCTCTGAAGAAACTGCAGGAAAATCCAAGCATTGAAGAAATCATTCTCAGCGGCGGTGATCCATTAGTCCTTAATGATCGACGCCTGGGCCAACTGCTTGAACAATTAGAATCAATCAGTCATCTGCAACGTGTTCGAGTTCATACTCGTTTACCGATTGTCCTGCCCAGCCGTGTGACAGATGAATTACTCAAACTGTTTCTCTATTCTCGCCTGCAACCGATCTTCGTCGTCCATGCCAACCATCCCAACGAAATTGTTGATGATTGCGCAGACGCGCTCCATCAGGTCGTTCGCGCGGGAATCCCGGTTTTGAATCAGGCGGTGCTTCTTCGAGGGATAAATGACACTACTGAAACACAAGCTGAATTGTGCAACAGACTGATCAACCTGGGAGTCATCCCCTACTACCTGCATCAACTTGATCGCGTGGATGGAGCTGCTCACTTCGAAGTAAGTCCCGAAGCAGGCATTAAGATGATAGAAGAATTAAAGCAATTGCTTCCCGGTTACGCTGTTCCGAAATACGTCAGAGAAATTCCAGGAAAACCCGGGAAGACAGAATTGAAATAAGACAAGCCGCCGATCTGCCTTCTCTGTTCGCAATGGGCAGAGAAGGCAGGTTCACTTTCCATTGACCGCGAACTGCATGATCCGCACGGCATGGCCGGTGCTGAGATTGTTTTTCTTTTGAGAGATACGGATTTCAATGTGATGCTTTTTGTCGGTCAATGTTTCTGCAAGCATCACCGTTCGTGGATAGTGCAACGCTCGACTGTAGCGGTGATACAAATCCTGCGAGATCCACTTACCGTTATCAATTCGGTATTCAATGGTTCCGGCATCGGGGCCGGCTAACACATACAAGCCGATGCCGCGTCCCTCAAAATTGAACTGAAACTGCGAGCCGGGAATTTCACTGGTCAGAAATATTTCCTTTGCAAAGCGACTGCGAAAACTGCCGGGAATTTGTTTCCAGTCTGGTTGACGGAATTTCCAGGCGGAATCGGTTGTTGCAACTTTCGGCGAGACCCAGTGTAAATATTCATAATTGCAGGAATCGAGCGGTTGCATTGTTGAAATATTCTTTGTCTCTGTTGATGAACCTGCTGCTGTCTGTTTCAGAAGCTGAATAATCATCTCTGCAGCGAGTTGATTCCCCGGTTTTTTCGGATGAACACCGCCGTATTCTTCCCAGCTCATTTGGTTGGTTTCAATTAAATCTGAAAGACAACCCGCAATATCGACGCTGCTGATTCCGTAATAGTTGGCAACCTGATCATGCGATCCACTGGAAACCGGCCAGCCGCCCTGTGCAATCGCATCAAGCATT
>WFOZ01000505.1 GCA_015487825.1 Planctomycetaceae bacterium | reverse complement strand
CGCACAAACTGGACTGCATCCGCGATTACATAACCGGTTGTCCCTTCATTGGAAACGACTATCTGCACATCACTGTGGGCAGGGAAATCGAATTCCCCAAGAAGCACAAAGCTCTGTCGAATATCCGGTTTTTTCGATTCATCGATAAATCTTTTGGTTTCAGTTCCCGAAAAGAGAATCGAAACGGGAACATTATCGTCACGTCCTGCTGAACCGTTGTAGGCAAAGAGGATCCGATACTTTCCAGCTTGTTCAAGTTTCGCTTTGAAGATAACTTTTTTCTTCCCTTTGTCTTTTTTCATATCGTGCAGGTAATCGACGCCGATGAAATTTTTGGAGTACGTTGATGATGTCCACTCTCCAATCAGTTCGGCTTGTGTATTATCGATTGTAATTGCATGCAGATTCTCTTCCAGCAGACTCAGTTTATCCTGTTCTACCTTCAAGTTAGCTTTTACTTCTTTCATTTTCTGTTGCAGAGAATCCAGTTTCTTCTGATGTCTACCGAGAGCCTCACGATGAGCATTAGAGGTGGGAAGCTGTCTGCGTTTCCAATTGGAAACATATTGCTGCATCTCTCCTTCGAGCACCTGTGTCCCATGAAAGATGCCTGCCAGCGCATAGTAGTCTTCCGTGGGAACGGGATCGAATTTATGATCGTGGCAACGAGCGCAACCTAGTGAAATCCCAAGGAAGACCTTACCAATCGTATCGACTTGTTCGTCAATGACATCAAAGCGAAGTTTTTCTTTATCTCGTTCACTGAGCATTTTGGGGCCAAGCATTAAGAACCCCGTTGCGATCAACCCTTCTGCTTTCTTCTTATCATCTTTGGCGGGCAACAAATCTCCTGCAATTTGTTCCTGGAAAAAATCATTAATCGGTTTATCGTTATTAAAAGATTCGATGACATAATCACGATATCGCCAGGCGTTGTGGTAGGTCGCGTTAAAATCGCCGCCATTGGAGTCGGCATAACGCGCCACATCAAGCCAGTGCCGTCCCCAATGTTGTCCAAATCGAGGAGAAGCAAGCAGCTTATTGACAATATTTTCCCATCGCTGCTTAGTGGGATCGGCAACAAACGCCATGACTTGCGTTGGACTGGGAGGTAATCCGGTCATATTGTAATACAGCCTGCGTATTCGTTGCTGAGGCGTAGCTGGTGGATTCGTCCTGATTTCTGCTTCTTTCAGACTGGAATCCAGATGCTGATCGATCAATGTTGCTATCTGTTTTGCTTTTTCATTCTTCGACAACTCGGAGATTTTTTTAATGTGAGCCCGGTTTACAGGCAGTGGCCGAAATGACCAGAATTGCCGAGCCGCTTCCCAGTCGATATCTGCTTGTTGTGTCGCAGAAGTTTTTGCCTTGCGGGGATCAATAGCCCCCCGTTTAATCCACTGCTCAAAATCTCGAATGACGCCCTCTGGAAGTTTACCATCCGGAGGCATTTCCGAGCCTTCGTACTTCAACGATTCGATAAGCAGGCTTTCATCCGGTTTCCCGGAGACAATCGCAGTACCGGAGTCTCCCCCTGTTATAAGCCCTTGACGGGAATCAAGCAGCAACCCTCCTTTAATTGATGCCGAATCCGCAGCATGACATTTATAACAATGCTTAATAAGTACCGGACGAATTTTCTTCTCGAAAAATTCGATTTCACTCTGCTCAGCCCTGGCAGCATTAAGCGGCAAAAAAAGGATCGCGAGCAAGAGAACTATAAAGTAGGGAATGCAACTACGCACCTAATTTCCTTGCATAAAATAACCTCTGACTTGAGGTAACCGAAAACAATCAATTTTCAGACGAGTTTAGAGCTACCCGACTTGCCTGAAAAAACTCTACTGCGTCCACACAGCCAAATAGGCATCAAAACAGATGCATGTCAATATCCTAATTTGTATCGACATTTGACGAAAGCGCATTGTCTGTTATTCGTCATCAAATTGGTAAGTAATTCGGTTCTTTGGTGCTTTACCCGGTTTTCTCGAAATCCGGTATCCGATATAATGAAGGTGTTCAGGTTTCATCCGTTAGAATTTTTTATGTCACGAAGGGTAATCTCTTTGTCTTTTCAAAACCGTGAAGATTTTCTGCATGCGGCGGGGCTTTTTGAATTTGCAATGCTGGTCATCGGCCTTTTTCTGGGCTGGGTGTTTTCGGTGGGAGCTGTCGAACAGATTCACTGGAACTGGATCGCTGTGATGTGGGGCAGTCTGGCTGGGACCGTACTGTTTCTGGTTATTCTGGGATTGGAACGCTTACCGTTTGATCCACTGAAATCGATTCAGGATACCGTGGTTAAGGTAATCGGCCGCCCGTTAAGCCAGTGTAATTTGTTGGAATTAGCCTTATTAGCTTTGCTGGCCGGCATTGGTGAAGAAGTTCTGTTTCGCGGTTTTTTGATGACCTGGCTAGAATCGTTTGGTGGATATTGGGTTGGGCTGATTATTAGTAGTGTTGTATTTGGCCTGGTGCATTCAGTGACATGGGCATATACCTTTTTTGCAGCAATGGCCGGTGCATTCCTCGGCTGGCTGTTTGATGCAACGGGTGAAAGAAACCTGCTGGTACCGATTATCGGCCATGCTCTGTACGATTTCCTGGCTTTCATCATGATCGCCCGCGAAGCCAAAAAAGAGTATGGCGACGAACCATTTGAAGAAAACTCTGAAACCGAAAACGAGTTTGAATGGTAGAAGAAGAGATAATCCCAAATAATAAATTCAAAAGTGTTTTTACGTTTATAGTCAATTCGTATTTTTGAATTTCGATAGTCGGACTTAATGTTTTCTATTCAGCTTCTTTCGGAAAGCAACCGCCTCGTATGTCTCTGATTGTTCTGAAAGAGGTTCGCAAAGTTTACGATCTTGGTGAAGTACAGGTTGTGGCTTTACAGGATGCGACATTAACGATTGAAAAGGGAGAGTATGTCGCGTTGATTGGTCCTTCCGGGTCAGGCAAATCGACCTTGATGAACACGCTCGGCTGTCTGGATCGTCCGAGTTCGGGAAGTTATCTGCTGGATGGCAAGGAAGTGGTTTCGATGACAAAAGATCAACGGGCCGCAATCAGAAACGAACATCTCGGGTTTGTCTTTCAAAATTTTAATCTCCTCTCCAGAACCACCGCGTTAGAAAATGTTGAGTTGCCGCTGCTATATACCAAAGGCGTTACTCCCAGGCAGCGTCGCCAACGGGCAACCGAGGCTCTGGAGTCGGTCGGATTGGGAGACCGCCTGCACCATCATCCCAGCCAGCTTTCCGGCGGGCAACAGCAACGTGTTGCGATTGCCCGGGCGCTTGTTAACAGTCCATCGATATTAATGGGAGACGAACCGACTGGAAATCTCGACTCCAAAACCAGTCGAGATGTCATTCGCCTGTTCCGCGAACTAAATACCCAAAAACACCTGACCGTTATAATCGTTACACACGACCAGAACGTCGCACGTAATGCGGATCGTGTTGTAGTTATGCACGATGGCGTGATAGCAGCTGATTCTCACGATTTCGATATCGCGATGCAGGCGTTACAAACGTTAGAAACGGCAGCATTGGCAGAAACCGATGAAGAGACCATATAATCGGAATGAAATGATTCGTCCGATTATACACTCTGTTCGATAATAAGGTCATGACGAATCTCACGTTTAACAGAGTTGTTGCGCTTATGCTGATCTGCACAGTAACGCTGACCGGCTGTCAGTATTACAGGCAAGCCAGGTCAATGATCGCTCCGGAACAGCGAAAGCTGGTGCATCGCAAACCGGAATCGTTCATCAAAACTTCAATGACAACATTTTCCGAACCTCGAACTGTTTCGCATTTGGTTAACGGTGAGCAAGAGCTACAAATATCACTTGATGAAGCGATACGATTAGCCTTGGATAATGCAGAAGTCATCCGGGTTCTCGGCGGTGTTACAGCGACTTCTTCCGGGCGTACAATCTACGATCCTGCGATTGCCAACACCGCTATTGACCAGGCTCGCGGACGGTTCGATCCCACTCTAAATATCAACAACACTCTTGGATTAAACGAAACGCCCCGCGGTGCTTTTAGCGGGGCTCCACCGGGGGCTCAAATTGTTGGTTCCGAAAATGATTCGTATGTTCTGGATGGCTCGATCAGTAAAATCAATCCAAACGGAGGAACTTCAACGCTTCGCTTTGGTGCAACACGTAGCGATATCGATCAGGGGGTTTTCCCGCTCAATCCACAGGTGAATCATTTTTCAGAGTTAAGCTACGTGCAGCCGTTATTACAAGGAGCAGGAGTTGGGCCTAATCTCGCACCGGTTGTTATTGCAGGAATTGATACGGAACGCTCCTTCTTTCAACTGAAAGACTCCGTCCAGAATTTAACACGTGGTGTCATTGAAGCGTATTGGAATCTTGTATTTGCAAGAACAGACCGCTGGGCTCGTGAACAACAAGTTAAACAAAGTGAATTTGTTGTCCAGCGGGAAGAAGCACGATTGAAACATGGATTCGCTAATGTTGCAGATGTCGCTCAGGCAAAAGTATCCTATGCTAATTTTCGAGCTTCATTAATTACCGCAAAAAGTAATGTCCTGCAAAGAGAAGCAGCGTTACTGAATATCCTGGGTATTTCGCCTACCGAAGTGGGGGAAGTGATACCGACAACACCGCCGCACAGGGACCGCATTCAATTTCATTGGGAAGAACTCGTCAGTCTGGCTGAAACATATCGCCCGGATTTAATTGAATTGAAACTGATCCTCGAAGCAGATCAGCAGCGGGTTGTTTCTGCGCAGAATAATGCGTTGCCTCGGCTCGATGCGGTTGCTTCATACCGCTGGGATGGACTTCGCGGACGGACTCCTGCAGGAACTTACATCTCTACAAACGGGGGAGAATTTGCAGACTGGTCGATTGGCGTGAATTTCTCTGTTCCACTCGGTTTAAGACAGGCGCGGGCAACAGTTAGGCAACAGGAGTTAATCGTCAGAAGAGATCAGGCCAATCTCGATCAGGGATTGCATAACGCGGTGCATCAATTGGCGCTGACGGTTCGGAATCTGGATCAGTATTATGAACAGCATGAAGCCTTTACAATTACACGGGAAGCGGCCCAAATAAATCTGGACCGACAACTCAGTGCAGAAAAAGCCAATCTGGTTATCATTCTCAATGTTTTGCAGGCGATTGCATCTTGGGGAAACTCGGTCAGCTCACAGGCTCAGTCTTTAACACAATACAACATAGAACTCTCTAACCTGGAACGTCAAACAGGGACCATCCTCGAAGCACACGGCGTTCGCTTTGTGCAGGAACGAATGCGATTTATTGGTCCGGTCGGCTTTGGGCGCGATGCCTGTTACCCAAGCAGTATGAGCCCAACAGAAAATACTCCAGTATACCCAGTTGGCTCCGAACCCGCAGAAAACTCTTTCGACCTTGAGGATCCGCTTGAAAAAACAAGCATGCTTCCATTCCCGTGGGATAAATCAAATCATGAAATCATACTGCCTGAAATTTCGAAAGATGGCAGCGAATCGACAGATAAAACGTTGCCATTATTCGTACCTCAAAGCATCGATTGGGTCGAGACGACTCGCCTGCCTCGCGGGATAAAAACCGAAGAAGATACCAACGCCTCCCGCAAATAAAATCGCAGTGACTGCCGCCGGGATGGAAATAACAACGGGCCATTGCACGTCCGTCGAAAAACTGTTAATGACCATCACAATCCCGGCTGAACCTGCAATTCCCAATACCAGCCCAATCAATCCGCCGATTGTGGATAACAACACCGATTCCACCAGAAATTGAAGCAGGATATCACGCCCCGTCGCTCCCACAGCCATACGGATACCGATTTCTCTGGTCCGCTCGGTCACTGAAACCAGCATGATATTCATAATGCCCACTCCGCCGACAACTAAGGAAATGCCCGCGATTGAAGCCAGCATTGCGGTCATTGTTCCGGTGATAATTCCCAGAACATTTGCAATTTCAGTTGTATTTTGAACCTGAAAATCTGTCGGTTGCCCTGCGGCGATACGATGTCTTTCGGTTAAAATAGAGCGGATTTCCTCCTCCGCTTCGCTCATTTGTCCCACCGATCTGGCGGAGATCATTATGGCATGGACATTCTTGAAATTTGAACCATAAATTCGTTTGCGAACCGTTGTGTAGGGCATGAGCAGGACATCATCCTGATCATCCCCGACAATGTTGGCCCCCTTGGCGACCAGCACTCCTACCACTCGAAATGGAATGTTACGAATGCGAATTGTTTCTCCGAGTGGATTGGTTGTTTGAAAAAGCTTCTCTGCAATGGTCTGGCCAATCACGCAGACTTTTTCTGCCGCATGAACATCCCGCTCTGCAAAGAAACCTCCTAAACGCAGTTCCCAATTGCGAACCAATAAATAGTCGGGGCCAACACCGAACATCTCTTTAGGGTTCCAGTTATCATTTCCATGAATAATCTGTCCCCCGGCTGCAATCAAAGGCGATGCAGCCAGCACAGAAGGGCAATCTTCTGCAATCGCATCGCAATCTCCAGCTGTGAGTGTCGGCATATTACCCTGGCGAACACCTCCTCGCCGACTCCGTTTGGGCATCACAACAATGACATTCGTTCCCAATGCCTGAAACTGATTCTGTATCAACTGCCCCGCACTCTGACCAATAGAAACCATCGTCGTTACCGCAGCTATACCAATAACGACTCCTAGCACCGTCAAAATGGCCCGCATTTTATTCTTCAACAACGCACGAATTGCAATACGAAGTATTGTCATAAATCCTGTTCAATTTCGGTAAATAAGAGAATGATTAAAAAGCGAACCGAGGGTGTTAACCCCCTGCTTACTCTGCTGCGACATTACTGGTAGCCAAACTGCGTTCGGAAATCACCAGGGCCATCACTGACCCGGCTCGCCGGTCTTTTTTTCCTAACGCCTAACCCGGCGTAGCCGGAACCAAACAGGGATTAAAACCACGAAAGAAACGAAAAACACGAAAGAAGAGACAATTATTCGTTTAATGGCAATCAGGGTAGCCCGACCACTTTTAGTGGTTGGGTGCCGCTAGGCACAAGATGAATG
>WFOZ01000504.1 GCA_015487825.1 Planctomycetaceae bacterium | reverse complement strand
ACCTACAAAACATCAAATATCCTGCCACCTTTGTGCATCATTTCATTGACAAGATACTAACGCCTAATACCTACTACCTAACGCCTATCTTTTCATCACCCCTTCATCAAAATTCAACAACGTATTGGCAACCACGCTCATGGCGGCCAGTGTTGCGGGGTCTAGTTTTTCGTCTGGCTTTTGATCCCCCACCGAGAGATACTGTTTCGCTCGCTGCGGTTCTTTTTTGAATTGTTCGTATTGTGATTCATAAAGGGCGTTCAACACATCCAATTCCTGTTTTGTTGGCTGCCTGGAAGTGAGTGTGCGGAACAGATCGCGGAACAGTTTTTGATTTGGCTGTTTATGTTGTTGTAGTAATTTTTGGGCTAACATTCGCGAGGCTTCCACGAATTGCGGTCCGTTCATCAAGACAAATGCTTGAAGAGGCGAAGATGTTTTTTCGCGTTTGACCCGGCAGACATCCCGCTTGGAAGCATCGAGTGACATCATCACGGGTGCTGGTCCGGTTCGTTTCCAGTATGTGTAAAGTGAACGGCGATAAAGGCCTTCCCCTTTGCTGCGTCCAACCGGTTTGAAGGAAACCTCGACTTCGTAAGGTTTCGCAGGAGCGCCACCAATTTTATCAACCAGCAGCCCTGCGGTTGCAATCGCGTTGTCTCGCAGCATTTCTGCGGGAAGGCGATAACTGGGGGCATGCGCCAGCAGGCGGTTTTCGGGATCACGTTTGAGCAACTCTTTTGACACCGCAGAAGATTGGCGGTACGTGGCGGACATGACCATCTGTTTGACTAACCGTTTGACATCCCAGCCATGCGTCATGAAATCGTTCGCGAGCCAATCGAGAAGTTTCGGATGCGTGGGTGGCTCTCCCTGTGAACCGAAATCTTCAGGAGTGCGAACGAGTCCCTGTCCGAAAATCATCTGCCAATACCTGTTGACAGTTACACGAGACGTCAGCGGTTGTTTTGGGTCGGTTAACCATTTGGCTAATCCCAATCGGTTTTTCGGTGCATTTTGCGGAAACGGATTCAAACTGGCAGGCGTCAGCGATTCCACTTTATCGCCCCGTGCATCGTAAGCCCCGCGGATTAAAAAATACGTTTGACGCGGCTTCGGCTTTTCCTGCATCACCATAATTTCCGCAATCGAATCAACCAGTTTGTTATGCTGTTCGCGAAGAGTCTGGAGTTCAGCAATCGCTTTTTTGTAATCTGAATCGTTGAGTGCCAGGTAATAGTCGAGATATTTTTTGGATTCCTCATTCAGTACCGCTTTCCCGGAACTTGGAACGTGAAGCATCTCCTTTAAAGAATGTCCATCATGAAGCTGCTGGATTTCAACCGAAGTTAACTGCCTGTTATAAACTTCAAATTCATCCACCAGACCGTTCGTAAAACCGCGATCTCGCATTCGTTGACCAATCGTAATGTTATCCCCGCCGCCACCGGTGATCTGTTTATAAAGGTTATCTCGCACGACCTCGGTTTCTGCACGCACACCATCAATGAAAATTGATAATCCGTCCGCTCGCGATGATCCATCGTAGACGAATGCAACGTGAATCCATTTGTTGGTCGGAATTTGATTTTCCGTCTTAATACGAATCGCATCGCCGGGCCAAAAGTGAATCAGCGAGGCGCTCAGTTTTCCTTCTTCGATAAGCAGTTGATACCCGCGCGAACCGGCATCGGTCCAGGCACGAGAACGATGAAAAACAACGGCCCGATCTTTCACATCAGGCGTGTTCATCCAGAGCGCAATCGTGAACGGTTCGTACCGTTTGAAGTTGCCGACTTTCAGGCCGATGCCATCATCACCACTCAGTTTGACCGCGTTTCCTTTTTTACCGGGAACCGTTTTGTTGCTTCCTGATATCTTCTTTTCAAAATCAAGATGAGCAATACGTCCGGGAATCAGTGGATGAGCAGGCGGTTTTGTTTTTTCGTTTGATTTTCCGGTATCAAGAACAGAGCCAACCTCTTCTTTCGTTCTCCTAATCTCCAGCAACTTCTTTTCGGCTTGTTTAATTTTCTGTTCCAGCTCGGCGATTTGTTTCTTCTGTTGATCTGTCTTTAACAACAGCGTCGGCGTCGGAACAGCCGGGGTAAAGTAGGAATACAGGCCAGCTTCGTCGATGTTATCCAAAAACGAAGAAAGCTGATAATACTCGTGCTGGGTGATCGGATCGTATTTATGCTCGTGACATCGGCAACATAATAATGTCAATCCTAAAAACGCGGTGCCGATTGTTTCGGTGCGGTCTGCTACATACTCCACGCGGAATTCTTCCGGCGTACTTCCTCCTTCTACTTTTTGAGGATGTAGCCGATTGAAAGTGGTCGCAAGAATCTGATCATCGCTTGCATTGGGGAGTAAATCGCCTGCGAGTTGCTCAGTAATAAATTGATCGTAAGGCATGTTCTTATTGAACGAACGGATCACCCAATCTTTCCACGGCCAGACGTAACGGTCGCGATCCACCTGAAAACCGTACGTGTCGCTGTAGCGGGCGACATCGAGCCACTCTGTTGTCATTCGTTCGCCATAACGCGGAGAAGCTAACAGTCGATCAACCAATTTTTCGTAAGCATTCGGGGAATCATCAGTCAGAAAAGCATCGATCTCTTTCAGTGTTGGCGGCAATCCTGTGATATCGAATGTGACACGACGAATCAAACGCGTTTTGCTGGCGGTATCACTCGGTTGCAACTGATTTTGCTCCAGCTTTTTCAGGACAAAGTTGTCTATCGAATTCCGAATCCATTTCTCGTTTTTTACCTTTGGCACTTCAACCGGTTTAAGTGGAATGAAGGACCATTGCCCTTCGTACTCTGCCCCGGCTTCGATCCATTTTGTTAATAACGTGATCTCTTTCTCGGTCAGTTTTTTTCTTGTACGAGGCGGCGGCATCACTTCTTCGGGGTCAGTAGTATGCAGCCTGTTGAGCAGTTCGCTTTCTTCCGGT
>WFOZ01000503.1 GCA_015487825.1 Planctomycetaceae bacterium | reverse complement strand
CGATAGAAGATCGCTTCTTTGCCATCTTCGTTCGGGTTTGGTACAACAAGCCGTTCTACAGACATGTCGTTGCCGAATTCTTTTCGTAACGCTTCGCGGGCTTCTTCAATTTTCGGGTTATCTTCAAACTGGAATGTCACCATTGCTCCACCGGTAAAGTCGATATCAAGGTTATCGTTACCGCGGGTAACTAAAACACCCAGTCCTCCGATAATCAGGACCAACGATAAGATAGAAGCGAGCACCTGCTTGCCAACAAAGTCCCATTTGGTTTTCCCGATCAGGCTTTTTCCGAGTAATGTTTTTTCTGAAAGCATTCCCTGACGTTCAAGGATGTCGAAAATTAAACGGCCGACATACAGGGCGCTGAACATACTCATGATAATGCCGATAAACAACATTGCGGCGAAACCTTTGACCTGTTCAGTTCCGCGAGCATACAGGATGATTGCAGAAATCAGAGTCGTCAGGTTCGCATCGATAATGGTTGTAAACGCCCGCGAGAAACCGTTATGGATCGACATTCGCAGTGACGATCCCTTGGTCAGTTCTTCTCGAATACGCTCGAAAATAAGCACATTGGCATCGACTGCCATCCCGATTGTCAGCACCAGTCCTGCCAACCCGGGAAGCGTAAAGGTGGCATCAATTAAAGCCATCACTCCCAGAACCAGGACCACGTTCACGATCAGGCAGATATCGGCAATAATCCCCGCGGTCCAGTAATAGGCAATCATAAAGACCAGAACAATAATGCCGGCAACGATAATTGCAGTCTTTCCTTTTTCCTGCACATCAACACCGAGTGTCGGACTGATCGTGTATTCGCTGATCGGCTCTTTCTTCAGCGGAAGCTCCAACGCTCCTGCATTCAGAACGCTGACCAGCTCCTGAACTTCTTCGTTGGTAAAACTACCGGAAATCATACCACTTTCGTGGATCATCGAATTGATATTGGCCGCGCTGTGAAGTTCTCCATCCAAAATGGCAGCCAGACGATACTTATTCCCATCCGTTTTGGGAGAATACTTGCCGGTAAGTCGAGCAAACAGAAACCCGCCACGGGGATTGAATGTGAAACCAACTGCAACTCCACCATTTTCATCCATCGTGCGACGGGAGTTAATCAGATAGCGTCCGTCAACCTGTTCGTCGGGAGGATCCAGAATGACAAGAAATTCCAGAACTTTTTTACCATCAACTTCCCGCTCACGGTAAACATCGAACGGACCAGGCTGAATATCTTTCAATTCCCCGGCATGTTCGCCATCAGTAATTCTTGCAACCGGAATCCACGCAGAGCGTCTGATGTCGCCATCGTAAACATCTTTATCTTTGAGCTCCAGCGCTTCTGCAATTATTCTCTGATGATCGTTTTGTGTGTCGTGTTTGGAAGCCAGGATTGCAAACTGCAACGATCCCAATCGGGTAATCTGGTCTTTCATTACCTGAACATCATCGGAGTCTGCACCCGGGATAATAATTTCAACCCGATCCTGTCCAACTTTTCGCACAGTTACTTCTTCGGTACCTGAGGGATTAACCCTGCGAACAATCGCCCGAACCAGTTCGTCCATCGACTGGCTTAAAAAGGTGGAATTCGAAACATCTTTCCCTGACTCCTTCGCCAGCACCTCGTCGACTTCATAAACCAGGTTTGTTCCCCCAGCCAAATCGACGCCCAGTGTAAAGGCATCTTTCAGACTCTTGCCATTCATTAACTGGTTCACAAACGGAGCCAGTGCCAGAAACAGTACCAACAGCACGGTACTGAATCGGCGAGACGATTCTTTCATCCGCAACAGACGGGCAAGAAATGCGCCCAGCACCAATGGAAGAACAAAAATTCCGAACAACCAACCAATAATAATCAAAGCGGACATCCTGGGACGTCTTTCGTTTCAAATTTCAACATGGACTGACACAGCACCGGAACAATCTCCGGGCTGAAGTATCGTAGCTTTTGACGTGTGTATCACGTAAGGCCATTATTTACTAGGGGTTTCGTCACTCTTTTTGTCGCTACCCTCTGATTTGACTACCGATTCGATACTCGATTTACGAACTCGAATCCGTGTGTTGTCGTCAACTCGGATCGTCACCTGGGTTCCATCTGCCGAAAAACCGCTGATCGTACCGTAAATCCCTCCGATTGTTACGACCTGATCGTTCTTTTTCAGATGATCCAGAAAACTATCCCGCCCTTTTCGATCCTTGTTTTGTGGTAAAATCACAAAAAAGTAGTAGAGCATAATCATAATCATCAGCGGCGGGCCGAAAATTTCAAAGATGCCAGGCGATTCCTTGGCAGCTTCTTCAGCCAGCAACAGCACATGATTCAATAACAGGGACCAGTTTCCCATAACAATGTATCTACCTTTAGTATGTTTTCAGACAAATAAAGCCCACTCAGTGCAGACCATTGACGGCTTATCAGCAGAAGTATAAAGCAACTCAAACCGTAAACAGTCCAAGCACGAGCAAATACCCTACCTTCAGGAACCACCCATCTTAGAGTTCCCCGCCCCACTGGGCAAGCTGATCAGCACGAAACTCGGCAGAGTTATCAGCGAAAATTGCTTCCCGCAGCTCCCGAACAAGGTTTTGGTAGAATGCGATATTGTGCCAGGAGAGCAAAATCGGTCCCAACATCTCTCCTGCAACAAATAGATGCCTCAAGTAACCGCGAGAATATGTTCGCCCGACTTGCGTTGCCCCTTCAGGATCGAGTGGCATCGGATCCCGCTTATGTTTGGCATTGCGAAGCTTGACGGGTCCACGAGAAGTAAACGCCATCGCATTACGGCCATTGCGGGTAGGCATCACACAATCGAACAGGTCAACACCTCGTAAAATCCCTTCTATTAGGTCAATTGGCCTGCCTACGCCCATTAAATAGCGAGGTTTTTCCTGCGGGAGCAGGAGCGTGGTGTAGTCCAGTGTCCGATACATATCGTGCGGATCTTCGCCAACACTCAACCCGCCAATTGCATAGCCGGGGAAGTCCAGAGGAAGCAATCCAGCAGCTGATTCCTCCCTCAAATCCTGTTCGATTCCTCCCTGAACAATCCCGAATAACGCCTGATCATCCCGTTTCTGGGCCTGTTTGCATCTTGCTGCCCAGGCGGTTGTCCGCAAAACAGCTTCATGAAGTTTCTTTTTGTCCACATCGTGAGGCGGACATTCATCCAGACACATAATGCAGTCAGCCCCAAGCTGTTCCTGAATTGAAATCGCTTTTTCAGGAGAGAGCTCAAGCAGACTGCCGTCGATGTGAGATCGAAATGAAACGTGATCGTCAGTCAATTTGGAAAGCTTTGCCAGTGAAAAAACCTGAAACCCGCCGCTATCGGTAAGAATCGGACCATCCCAGTTCATAAACTGATGCAGCCCTCCCAGATCTGCAACAACATCCGCCCCGGGCCGCAAAGCCAGATGATACGTATTGGCAAGCACCATTTGCGCCCCGGCCTGTTTCAGTTGCTCGGGCAGCAATCCTTTGACTGTCCCTAATGTACCAACCGGCATGAAGGCGGGAGTTTCAACAACTCCATGAGGCGTATGCCACCGCCCGGCCCGCGCCCCGGTTGTTTTATCAACATGCTCTAATTCAAACTTAAACTGCGACACTGGCTGTTCCCGTCTTAATATGTATTTTCTCTGGGATGAGATGCTGTTTTCAAATTCCCGTTGAACGCAGAGTAGAAACTTCTACCTGCCTCGAACAGAACCAGGAATAGCCGCAACAAAAAAATGAATCGTACAGGAGAAACGAGTTCCATGATTTCTAATCGTCATATTACCCGGTATTGCGGCTTTTTTTCGGAGCGGAAACGTGGACGCGGTAATTCATTCTCCCGAGCGTTTCGTCCAGGTCTTTGCGCAAATTTTCGCTGACAGAAACTCCCAGAGTTGGTGCAGTAAGTGTACTGCGGTAGTGGAATTCAGAACTTTCCAGATCCGGAGTTTCAATCACAATCACAATACTCGTTTTGCCGGGGTATCTTTCGAGAACTCTGCGGACTTTTTTCATATCCTCTTCGGTATGAAAACCTTGTCGGAATTTGATTGCCAGATGTTGCGTCATCTGTTTTTCAGCGGCCTCAATGGTCAAAAATCTGTTGACAACAATATTCGGTTCCCGCCCCCTGCGATCAACACGTCCCTGGATGATGCAGATTTCGTCCGAAACAACCATTTCCTGATAACGGGCAAAATCATCTGGCCATAAAATGCAGCGAATAATTCCATCGGAGTCTTCCAGATCGAAATTGACATACTTGCTGTTGCCGTTACGTGATGGTTTTTTCGTTGTCGCTTTTTTGATCGCTCCGATCATTCCACCGATCAACACCTCGCTGCCATCATCAATTTCTGCCAGATCTTTAGTGGTATGCGAAACGAGTGGTGCGAGCTGGTCTGCGAACTCTGCCAGTGGATGCGACGTTAAATAGAATCCGAAAATTTCTTTTTCGTAAGTCAATTTTTGCCCATGCGACCAATCAACCGCTTCAGGGATTGCAGGAAGCATCTCGTCACTTTCGTTGCTGCCGCTGTCACCTCCAAACAGGCTGCGTTGACCACGTTGTTTATCTTTGAATTTGCGGGCTGCCATCTGGGTCGCCATTTCCACGCACATGGTATGTTGCTCGCGGTTCGGCCCGAATACATCCAGTGCCCCCGCTTTAATCAGAATTTCCAGAACTCCTTTGGTAAGAACTTTCGGGTCTATTCGTTCGCACAAATCAAAAATATTTTTGAACGGGCCGTTCTGCTCACGCTCTGCGACAATCGCCAGCACGACATGCTCCCCAACCCCTTTAATAGCCGCCAGTCCAAACGAAACCGCATCGCCCACAACTTTGAACTCGACATGCGACATATTGACATCGGGGGGCAGGATGTCAATTTTCATCCGCCTGCAATCATCAGTATGTTCTGAGATACGATCAGAACTTTCCATGCCGCAGGATAATAGAGCCGCCATGAATTCAGGTGGATAGTGCGCTTTCAGATAAGCCGTTTGATACGCAATCGCCCCGTAAGCAGTACTGTGCGATTTGTTAAAACCGTAACCGGCAAATTTTTCGATCAGTTCCCATAACGTCTGAGCAACCTTTGTTTCCATTCCCTGTTCCTGGGAACCTTCGATGAACTGATCGTGGAAGACCGCGATCATATCCAGTTTCTTTTTACTGATCGCCTTAATACAACGGTACGCGGAAGAAAGTTCGATCCCTCCGACCCGGTTAAGAATCCGCATCACCTGTTCCTGATAAACCATCACGCCGTAGGTTTCTGCGAGAACTTCATCCACAATCGGATGCACGGTCGGCACCGGCTGCCTGCCATGCTTCACTTCGACATAGGTTCCGACCATTCCTCCTTCAAGTGGACCTGGTCGATAGAGCGCTGAGGTCGCGATGATGTCCTCAAATTTATCCGGCTTCATTTTCGTCAGCAGATCGCGCATCCCGCCCGATTCCAATTGAAAAATCCCTTTCGTTTCCCCTCGCTGAAGCAGCTCAAAAGTTTCTTTGTCATCAAGCGGAAAATCGATGGGGCGCATCGTGAAATCGGGATGCGTTTCTTTCACATTCTTGACGGCTTTATCAAGAATGGAAAGGTTACGCAGGCCGAGAAAGTCCATTTTCAACAGTCCGGCTCGTTCTACATCAGTCCATTGGGTAATGATATCTGTTTTGCCGGTAATGCGTTGCAACGGAACATATTCATCGAGTCGTTTATCGCCAATCACCACACCCGCGGCATGAGTTCCGACATTTCGGGCAAGTCCCTCAAGGCTGTTTGCATAATCGAGCATTTCCTTAATTTGTGGATCCTGATCGTACTGCTCTTTCAATTCGGGAGTGGTATCAATCGCCTCCTGTAGTTTGATGCCGAGCTGATCCGGTATCATTTTCGCAATTTCATTCACACGATGCAGCGGCACATCGAGCGCCCGACCGACATCGCGAAGCGCCGCTTTGGCTTTGAGCGTTCCAAAAGTACCGATCTGAGCCACGCTTTCTTCGCCATATTTTTCTTTGACGAAATCAATCACCATCTGCCTGCGATCCCTGCAGAAATCGATATCGATATCCGGCGCTTCCGAGCGGCTCGGATCGAGAAATCGTTCGAAAAGCAAATCGTATTTAATCGGGCAAACATCCCCCATTCCGAGTAGATACGCCACAATCGCCCCGCAGGCAGAACCACGAGCGGTGCAGGGGATGCCCTGATCACGAGCAAAACGGACAAAGTCCCAGACAATCAAAAAATAACTGCTGTAACCCATTTTTTCGATCACGGCCAATTCTGTATCGAGCCGATCAAGATAGACCTGGTCAGGATTGTCGCCGTACCGCCACTGAATCCCTTCCATGCACAGTTCCCGAAGATATTCGACATCTGTTTTTTCTGCAGGCGGAGTAAAGACCGGGAAGTGACGGGCCGTTAAATCGAGTTCGATATCGCAGCGATCCGCAATTTCCTGACTACGCGAAACCGCATCTTCGCAATGCGGAAAAGCAGCATACATTTCTTCGGGAGTACGCAAATGAAATTCGTTCCCATCGAGCCGCATCCGTTTTTCGTCGTTCACTGTGGTGCGCGTATTAACACACAATAAAATCCCGTGAGCAGGCGCATCTTCCTTGTTGAGGTAATGAGCATCGTTTGTTGCCACCAGCGGGAAGCCGAACTGATTCGCCAGATCGATCGTGCGATCCATGCAATCTTTTTGAATCTGCACGCCGGAATCCTGGATTTCCAGATAGAGCCGATCTCCAAAAACTTTTTCGTACCAGCGAAGAAGCTCTTCCGCCTGATCCTGTTTGTCAGCGAGCAGATAATTGGAAAGCTCACTCGAAGCACACCCCGAAAGGCAGATAATTCCTTCGCTATATTCTTCAAGAAGTTGTTTATCAATACGAGGCTTGTAATAAAATCCCTCCAGATACGCGACCGAAGCCATTTTGACCAGGTTTTTGAAACCGACCTGATTTTGTGCCAGCAGAGTCAAATGAAAACTCGCTTCTTTCATGCGAGCCGCACTACGATCGGTCCGTTTTCCCGGTGCAATATAGGCTTCGTAACCGAGAATCGGATTCACTTCCGCTGCTTTACATTTCTGATAAAACTCGAGCGCCCCGAATAAGTTTCCATGATCGGTAATCGCCAGCGAATTCATCCCGTTCGCTTTCACTTTTTTCAGCATATCCGGAATGCGGTTCGCCCCATCGAGCAGACTGTAATGACTGTGACAGTGCAAATGGGCAAACGGACGAGACTCAGTAGCAGGTTCAGGGCTCATATCGATCCTCAAAGAGCGAAGCAGTTCCATTGAAAAATTCCCGAGAAGGAATTAACTCATTCTACCTCAAGAAATATTTCCGGCAAGAGTACAGCAACCGGGAGATAACAGGGATTTGAACCACGAAACAAACGAAAAACACGAAAGAAGAGACAATTTTTCGTTTAACGGCAAACCAATCGCGACCACAACTTGCAGTAAAGATTGATTTTGCATTTGTGTCGTTCTCCTGTTAAAGTCCTCACCCGGCGTAGCCGCAACCAAACTGATATTTTTCTGAAATTTGCGAGCCGTTCGCAAACTTTCCGTTAGTAATACAGAGAAATAATTCTAATCATTGAAATAATGTAACTATTCAGCAATGTTTGGTTATTACAGAAATTAAGGTTATTTGTAGGG
>WFOZ01000502.1 GCA_015487825.1 Planctomycetaceae bacterium | reverse complement strand
TATAATTCGAATTTTGCAGGGAAAGAAGCATTCACGACCTGAGTCATTCCCCACCCCAAAGCGATGCCGATTAGCCCCCCCGCGACTCCCAGCAGCAGCGATTCAAAGGTGATCAACCGGATCAAATCCCATTTGCTCCACCCGTTTGCTCTCAGAATTCCAAACTCGCCTACTCGTTCGGTTACGCTCATCAGCATTGTATTGATAATACTGACCACGGCAATAAACAACCCCAGGGAAGTCAGTATTCCCAAGGCAAGATCAAGGTCTTCTGCAAACTTATTGATGCGTCCGGACCAGTCGGCTGCAAGACGAACTTCCATCGGGTCATCGGCGACGGTCTCTTCTTTTTTTTCTGTTTTCGCCATTCTAGGTGATTGTCTATCGGATTCCTTTTTTTGCTCTGTGTTAGCCGCCGAGGCTTTGCTGTCTGGTTTTCCAGGCTTCTGTTTCAGGGCCTGATCAACCTGTTTAATGAACGATGTCAGCGGATTATCTTTTGAGGTGCTTCCTGAAAAAAGCATCGAACCACGAAAATTTCCCGGTCCTCGTCCACGAAAATGATCCTTTATCCGCTGAAGTAAAACCTCATCGGGGACTGAACCATCCTGCTCGATGTAAAAACTGGAAACCGTCTGATCATCAAAACGGGCCAGTTCCCGAAAGCGGTTTGCATCCATAATAATCGCGACATCAAGCAGGATCGAGCCCGTGAAGTAGATACCGATGATATTCAGTTGCTGACCGTTAACCTCAATCACATCACCAACTTTTTTGTTATGCTCTTTAGCAATCGGCTTACTGATCACACAATTCAATGTCCCCACATCCCGTTCTTCGAGATATCGGCCTTCGGTAATGTCATCGCGATAAATACCGATGTTTAGTCGATTCCGCCTGACGATATCCGAGCCGCATAATAATCGGGGAGGCGAAATAATCATCTTACCGTCGATTACATTGGCCCGAATCCAACATTCCGGACTGACAGCTCGAACCCCCGGGATCGCTTCGAGTTCTTCGGTCCATGCTCTGGGGAGTGTCGAGAAAAGCGGGATCGGTGCCCCGCGCTGCATCGCAACAAATCCGGGCACCCGGCTGAGCGTGTTTCCCACGACCTGATCCAAACCTTCTGCAATCGAAAATAATCCGACCATTCCTAAAATGGCAACCGTCATTCCGATAACAGCCAGCGTCGTGCGCATCGGACGGCTGAGAATATTTTTTAATGCAAATGAAAACATATGGGCTTTCTCACCTGTTGCGGCTACCTCAAAAAATGATCCGTCCCGGTTTATGGTAATATTGGCTCGTCGTTATTTTCCGGGCGGCCTTCAATGTAGAACCAGTTGTGAATTGGCTTGAGGATTTGTTGGACTTCTTCGAGAAGCTGCTCATCGAGTGGCGTTTCAATCCATTCTGCCCATTGACGAACACGTTGCGGGTTGGCAGAACCAGTAACGCAAGTTGTCATATCAGGATTCGCTACAGAAAACTGAACAGCCAGCTGAGCAATATCAACTCCCTGCTTATTGCAATGCTCCGCAGCCTGCCTGCAGATTTCACGTACTTGTGTAGTCGCTTTGTGCCAGGGGGGAAGCGGTGCATTTGTCAGCAGTCGGGCAGAAAAAGGAGCAGCGTTCATAATGCCGACGTTCTTTTCCTTCAGATAAGGCACGATGTCGCCAAACATAGTATTTTGTAAAGTGTAATGATTGTATGAAAGAACACAGTCAAGTTCTGCACGCTCCAGTACGTAAGAAAAATTACTCATCGGATACCCGGAAACGCCAATGTAGCGTACTTTCCCCTGCTGTTGAATTTTGCGCATCGCAGGGAGAGTTTCTTCGATAATTTGAGTCCGATCAACAAATTCAATATCGTGACAAAGGCAGATATCCAAATACTCAACACCCATTCGTTCCAGTGAAATATCGATACTTTCAACAACCCGACGAGCAGAAAAATCGAAATGCTCGCCGCTGTACCGACCAAGCTTTGTCCCCAGAATGTAAGACTCGCGCGAAATACCCCGTAATGCCACGCCGAGCATTACTTCCGACATCCCCCGTCCGTAAAATGGAGAGGTATCAATAAAATTCATCCCGCAATCCAGTGCAGCATGAACCGACTGGAGAGCTTCACTTAAATCGACCTGCCGAAATTCCTGCCCTAAAGAAGAGGCTCCAAAACTGAGAATGGGAAGCTCAAGATCTGTCTGACCAAGTTGACGTGTTTGCATAATTAAGGCTCATGAATTGAGTGTTTTAGAGAGAACAGCTACTGACAACCGCTTTACCGCAGGCCGTTAAACAAAAGATTATATCAGTTTTAAGGATAGAGAGTAACAGATGCCCCTGGATTGTCCTCATTTGTAATGACATTGATCTGCTGCGATGTTATGATAATCCCAACAGAAATTTGCAACACATTAACATAGTTTATTAATTCATCAGGTCCCCATCTACTCTGCATTCCGGAAGGATTTCTTATGCGGAAGCGAATACTCATAGCAACTCTTGCTTTCGTTATCGCGGGACAAGGCAGTTTCGTCTGCGCAGCTGACGATCCGTTGACGGCTCAGAATGTTCTCAAATCAATCAAACGGGGACGAGAATATGTAATCAGTAAACAGCTGCCCGATGGATCCTGGAATGGTGGGACGTATCATATTGGTGTAACAAGCTTGTGCCTGCTTTCATTAATGAATGCCGGAATGACACCAGACGACCCCGCGATTGCACGTGGGTTAAAATGGTTGCGAACCGTGAAGGAACCGGCTCCTTCACTCACTTACGAAATCTCTCTGATGATCATGGCTCTCACAGCTGCCAAGGAAGGGGCCCGGGATAACTTGCGAATTTTCAACCTGGCACAAAAACTGGAAAATGGTCAGCGAAAATTCGGGGGAAACGCAGGCGGATGGGGCTACACAACAGGCATGGGGGGCTCAGATCGAAGCAACGTACAGTATGCAGTGCTTGGCCTGAGAGATGCTGCCTATTATGGAATTCCTGTTGACCGTAAAGTTTGGGAACGGGTCCGTGATCACTGGGTAAATTCTCAAAACGCCGATGGTGGCTGGAGCTACAGTGGACAGCAAGGAACAGGAAGCACCGGGAGCATGACTGTTGCAGGGCTTGCCTCTCTGGCAATCGCTTCTACCTTTTTGCAGGAGAAGGATGAAGAAGATGCCCAGGGCAACCCGATCTGCTGTCGCCCTCCAGAAGCAGACGAACCGATGGAACGGGCGGTCCGCTGGCTGGCGAGAAATTTTTCCGTACATTCCAACCCCAAAGACGGGCAGCATTGGCTGTATTATCTCTATGGTCTGGAAAGAGCAGGACGGCTTAACGGTCGCCGATTTTTCGGCACTCACGATTGGTACCGGGAAGGGGCACGGGTACTGCTAAACAGGCAAAGCAAACGGGACGGCTCCTGGGTTGGAGTGGGAGGGGGTGAAAATAATCCAGTCATTGGCACCTCGTTCGCCCTGCTGTTTTTATCCAAAGGGTTAGCCCCTGTGCTGATCAATAAAATGAAACTCGGACCAAGAGACCCTGATGACCGGGAACAGGTTCTGGGCGAATTATGGAACAGGCACCCCAAAGATATCCACAACCTGGTGGAACATATCAGCAAACTCCCGAAGTGGCCCAAGCTGCTCACCTGGCAGACACTCGATTTCGATAAAGCAGTCGCCAACAACGGCTTGCAGGAAATGATGCAGGCTCCAATTCTGTTCATCACTTCCGAAAACGATCTTTCCGATTTAATGTCCGATAAACATATCAAAATGCTGCGGGAATACTTCACACAAGGAGGGTTCCTTTTTGTTTCAAGAGGTTGCAAAAGCAAATCGTTCGATCAGGGAATGTATCAACTTGTCGAACGGATTTTCCCGGATGGAAACACATCGCTAATGCCACTCGCAGAAACGCATCCGGTCTATCGCAGCGAATATTTATTGAAACCGGAAACCGTCAAACTGTTCGGCGTCGATGTCGGCTGCAGAACCGCAATCATCTATTCCCCCGAAGATCTCAGTTGTTTATGGGATAAGCGAATGGTGATCGAACCACCCGGTCGCTCGCAGGATCTCAAAACCGCAATCGCGCGTTCTCTTCGTATTGGTGTTAATGTAGTGGCGTATGTGACGGGACGCGAACCACCTAACAAGCTGGATGAGCAGAAACTGCTTGATGAATCTGAAGATCGCGATACACTGCGAGGCATTTTGAAAATTGCCAAACTGAGACACACCGGCGACTGGGATGCTGCACCAAATGCGGTGAAGAAACTGCTCAAAGCTCTCGAAAAATCGTTTGGAATTATTTCAGGAAACAAGCCGAATAAACTGCCCGCAAGTGATCCGGCTCTGTATCGTTATACGCTGCTTTATATGCACGGACAGCGTTCGTTTGAACTTTCACAGGAAGAGATTCGCAACGTGCGCAAGTATCTGGAACATGGCGGCGTTCTGTTTGTTGATGCCTGTTGTGGTTCCCCCAAATTTGATGTCAGTTTTCGACAACTGATGAAGCAGATGTTCCCGGACATACCACTCGAAAGAATCCCCGTGGAACATGAACTGTTTTCGCAGGAAATTGGTCACAATCTGGAATCAGTTCGCAGACGGGCACCGCTTAACGATGAAGGCAAAGGCGTTCTCAAACCGGTCGAACGCAGCGGTCCGCCATTTCTGGAAGGAATCAGCTTCGACGGAAGATATGCGGTCATCTACAGCAAGTACGATATCTCCTGCGCGTTGGAAAAACAGACCTCACTTTCCTGCATCGGCTACGTCCCGCAAGATGCCGCAAAAATCGCAACCAACGTCGTTCTCTACTCTGTATTACAGGATATCGTCCCGGAAGTATCTCAGAAAAAGAAATAAGAATCACGATCACAAGCTGAATACATTTTCGTTGAACGCAACCTGCCTCTCACTTTTTCTTTCGTAATGCTTGCATTCGTGGTTTCCAGAGTATCAAATGGGATTCTCACTCTCAGTCAAAAAAAGGAATCACCATGCGTCTGGCTTGCAAAATTTTGTTGCTTTGTTTTGTTGCTCTGTTTTCCGGCAATGTTTTTGCGGACGATGCAACCGGACAGAACAAAATCAGGAATGTCATCTTCATTCTTTCAGATGATCACCGTTTCGATTTCATGAGCTTTCATCCGAATTCGCCAAAATGGCTCGAAACACCTGCACTCGACCGGATGGCGAAAGAAGGGGTTCATCTGGCGAACGCATTTGTAACGACATCGCTTTGCTCGCCGAGCCGGGCCTCTATTTTAACCGGGCAGTATATGCACCGGCATCAGGTGGTTGATAACCAGCGGCCGGTTCCGCCGGGAACCACTTTTTTTCCGCAGTATCTCCAGAAAGCCGGAATGCAAACGGCCTACGTCGGCAAGTGGCACATGGGTCACGATGACGATTCCAAACGCCCCGGATTCGATCACTGGGTCAGCTTCAAAGGGCAAGGTTCCTATTTCGATCCTGTGCTGAACGTTAACGGCAAAAGGCAACAGTTCGAAGGTTACAATGCAGATGTACTGACCGACCTGGCACTCAAGTGGATGAACTCCGAACGGGATCAGAAGAAACCTTTTTACCTGCAACTCGCATTCAAAGCGGTCCACTATCCATTTCAACCAGCCAGGCGAAACGCAGGAAGATACCACGGCAAACCAATCGATTACCCCCAGACACGCGCCCGCACCGAACGAAATTATCGCACACAACCGAACTGGGTGAAAGAACGCCGCTATTCGATTCACGGAATCGATCACATGGAAACCGGCCCGTTCGATAAAGATCCCGTCCCCGATCTCGATGATTTATATTACGACTACGCCGAAGCGGTTTACTCGCTGGACGAAAATATCGCGCGCCTGCTCGACTATCTCGATAAATCAGGCCTCTCAAAAAATACGCTGGTCATGTACATGGGCGATAATGGTTTTCATCTGGGAGAACATGGCTTCTACGATAAACGGGATGCGTTTGAAACGTCGATCCGTGTGCCACTGCTCGCGTGGGCACCGGGAAATCTTGAAGCAGGAAAAAAGCTCGAACAGATGGCACTCAATATCGATATTGCGCCGACAATTCTTGAAGCATTGGAAGTCACTCCCCCCGCAGCAGGCACTTTTGATGGGCAATCATTTTTCCCGCTGCTGAAAGGGGATTCGATTGATTGGCGAAAACATTTCATATACGAATACCACTGGGAATGGAATTTCCCAGCCACGCCCACACTGTTCGCCATTCGCACCGATCGATTCAAATACGTTTATTATCATGGCACCTGGGACATTGACAGCTTCCACGATTTGCAGACTGATCCTGATGAACGCCACAACCTGATTCAGATCCCGGCCTATCAACCACAAATCGAAAAAATGAGAGCCCGGCTTTTCGAAGAACTCAACACAAGAAACGGACTAAACGTCCCCGTCCGCATCCCCCACGGCGACCGTTTAGGGCAACGAAAATTGCCGGAGTGAATTTTGGAAAGTCGCATAGTACGCAGAGTGTGCTGTGTGTACCACAATAGCAGTAACATGTAGTCTTATTGAGAAAAAACTCGAATGGACACAAATAAAATCATTCCATCACACCTTCAGTTTTTCAGTTTGTTGTAGGATGGCGTGCTTGCACCCATCTTCGCGTGCCGAGTTGCGTTCAATGAAAATTCGTGTTAATTGGTGTCTACTCGTGGTTCAAATCCCTGTTTGGTTGCGGCTATGCCGCGCTGAGTCGCTAATGTTTTCAGCTCGGCAACGAAAAAATCATTTCGCCTTCGTTATTATAGAATGATAGTTGTGGATTTCTATTGCCATCAGCCAGCATCGTAATTGCCAGTTTTCCCGTACTATCGTTAATTACCAGTCCATTAAGAGATTCATGAAACATCGATAATCCGAAGGAAGTAGAGCCATTTTCATTAAGAAATCCGAGAGTGGGACCCTTCTTAGTCACTCGAATATAAATTCGAGGTCGCAATTTATGATCAATTATCGTTATTCTAGGAACCTCATCTTTTCCTTCCTTTTCGACAGAGAATGAAATTCTTGTTTGCCCTTTTGAGTCAACAATATTAAGTTGCGATACATTCAGCGTGTCATCAGTCATGCAATGCTTCCCTTTATTTACGTGGACCACTTTCTGAGTTCGAGGCGTAGGGTATGCACGGCACACTCTACACCGCTACGTTCTTTGGTAAGAATCTATTATTCAGAAACGTCGCCTTGTAGATCGCGAAGGTATTGTGCCATGTGGGCTTCGTAGCCGCGGTTGACCGGGCGGTAGTAGGTTTTATCGACGCCCAGATAATCCTGTTCGAGCCAGCCTTGCTCTGCATCGTGCGGATACTGATATCCTTCGCCATGCCCCATCCGTTTGGCACCGGCGTAGTGGCGATCTTTCAAATGTTTGGGGACCGGAATCAATTGATCATGTTGCAAATCGTGAATTGCTTCATCAATCGCGACATACGACGCATTCGATTTTGGTGCGCATGCCAGATAGGTGGTTGCCTGCGAAAGAATGATTCTGCATTCGGGCATCCCGATCATTTCTGTTGCCTGAGCCGCAGATGTTGCCAGCGTGAGTGCACGGGGATCTGCATTGCCGATATCTTCCGAAGCGGAAATCATTAACCGCCGGACGATAAAGCGGGGCGGCTCCCCCGCATCGAGCATCCGGGCAAGCCAGTAAACGGCAGCATCTGGGTCACTCCCGCGAATACTTTTAATGAGCGCAGAAGCGGCATCGTAATGCTCATCTCCCTGATTATCATACCGAATAACCTTGCGTTGCAGCGATTCTTCAATCAACGGTACCGAAAGTTGTCTCTGTTCTTTAGGCAGATTCTCCAGTGAAAGTGTTGCAATCTCCAACGCATTCAAAGCTCGCCTTGCATCACCATCTGCCATGTTCGCCAAAAACTCCAGCGCATCTGGTTCCACCTGCACTTCAAGAGAACCGAGTCCCTGTTGAGTATCAGATAATGCCCGATGAAGAAGTTGAAGAATATCGTCCATTTCCAACGGCTGAAATTCAAACAGATGTGAACGGCTCAGCAGCGGCGCAACCAATGCAAAAGAGGGGTTATCGGTTGTTGCCCCGATAAAAATGACGGTTCCCTGTTCGAGTTCAGGAAGCAAAACATCCTGTTGAGTTTTTGTGAAGTGATGTAGTTCATCGACAAACAGAATCGTCCGTTGCCCGGAAGTAGAGAGATTCTTTTCCGCTTGTTGAAGCCCTGCACGAACTTCTTTCACGCCACACGAAGCCGCGTTGAGGGCGATCCAGTCTGCGTTTGTCTGTTTGGAAATCAGTTGAGCCAGCGTTGTTTTTCCGGTGCCGGGCGGTCCATAAAAAATCAACGAACCGAGCGTTTGCGTTGCCAGTAACCGGGGAAGTAAAGAGCCTTCTCCCAGGAAATGTTTTTGTCCTGCAAATTGGTCGAGAGTGTGCGGCCTCATTCGGGCAGCGAGCGGTCGCACACGCTGACGATTTTTCTGCTCCATCTGATCAAACAATCCAGCCATTTTCAGTCCATGATGAGAAGGAGCACAGACATTCCTGTCTGTTAAGGAACAGTCCTGAAATAACTTCCCTATTTAATGAATTCAATTTGTAGGGTGCGTCGTGACGCAC
>WFOZ01000501.1 GCA_015487825.1 Planctomycetaceae bacterium | reverse complement strand
TTCATCTTGTGCCTGGCGGCACCCAACCACTAAAAGTGGTCGGGCTACCCTGATTGCCATTAAACGAATAATTGTCTCTTCTTTCGTGGTTTTAATCCCTGTTTGGTTCCGGCTACGCCGGGTTAGGTTTTCCTGAATGACCCGCTCGACAAGCATGCTGTTTGCTCGCTAAAATCAAGAGCAATAAATTAGAAGGAACCTTAACTGGACTGTTCAGCGCGGTCGGTTCGTGTTGACTGTATTAACCAAGGTCAACCTTCTTGGACATTGGTGAGATTTGCAAAAAAGCAGGCCTTTAGCAAATACAAAGCCAGCGGACTTTCATTGATTCAATACTTGTGACAAACGGATTCCAATAAGAAATATTCATGTACGAAGCGATAATATTTGATTGTGATGGCACTCTTGCTGACTCGATGCCGCCTCATTATCTGGCCTGGGTGGAAACGCTCCAGCGATATCAGATGCAACTGGATGAACAACTTTTTTACGACATGGGTGGCTGGCCAAGCATAATAGTAATTCAATACCTGCTCGAGCGAGATGGCATTGAGGGAGATGCAGAGAAGATGGCTGAGGAAAAAGAAGCCGCCTTTGAAAAGCATATTCAGGCTGTGGAACCGATTGAACCTGTCATAAAAGTGGTCAGGGACCATCACAACAAAATTCCTCTGGCTGTTGCAACCGGCGGTATCCCACATGTCTGCCACGGCATCCTCGATACTCTTGGTATTCGCAATTGTTTTGATGCGATAGTGACCGCCCACGATGTCGATAATGCCAAGCCCGCACCAGATATCTACCTTGAAGCTGCCCGCCGGATTGGTGTCGATCCGAATCGCTGTCAGGCCTATGAAGATACCGATCCCGGAATAGAATCCGCTCGCGCTGCTGGCATGGATGTTGTTGACGTTCGAGGTTTCTTCCAACCCCGTCGGGTCAGTTAGCAGGCTGGAAAGCCAGACCTACTTTTCCTGACGCCCATTCTCCTGATTTGGTTCCTGCAATGCCGGGTGAGAGATCGGAAGAAGTTCAATTTGACTTTTTCCAGTCATCCAATGAGAGGACATCGGCATACGCAAATCCCAAAGTTGCCATTGCGGTGCCATGTACATCCTGAGCGAGTATCGTATGCCCCTGGAATTCCTGGTTTCCGGTAGCGCAGGCATCATGAATAACCTGACATTTAAAATTCAAATCGGAAGCCGCACGAACCGTTCCTTCGATACACATATGACTCATGGCTCCACAAATAACCAGTTCATCTACATTTAGTTCATCGAGCTTTTGTTTCAGATCAGTTCCCTGAAATGAATTCACGTTCTGCTTGGTAATGACTACTTCATCAGCCAGCGGTTGAACAGAGCAATGGATTTCGATGCCGGCTGTATTCGGTTTGAAAAAAGGGGCTTCCACGGTTGGAAAGATATGCTGAATATGAATCAGGGGCAATTTCTGCTCTCGAAACCAGGCTAACAGTTCCGCCGCTTTTCCACAGGCCTGCTCGATACCAACAAGCTCCATTTCTCCGCCGGGAAAGTAATCCTGTTGGATATCAATCAGTAAAAGTGCCTTGGACATATTCTCTTTCCTTTTTAATCAGACATAAAGCAAACCCTGCACGGTACTGCAAGGGGGAATTATCAATGCGGCCCGTTTGAAGATAACAGATTTTCTTTGTTATAAACTTCAGCAGGTATTATCTGAATTGTTATTGATGATGGTTATTTAATAGGGCAGCTGTGCGGGGAATTTCCGTGGAATTGTTATTTTGAATTTGTATCTTTGCGGGCTGCCAGACGCCAGCGGACAAGTGCCACATCCATTTTGCATATTTTTGAGCCGGAGGGATTACGAAAGCCGGTACCAAATGCTGTCAGCAGCGTTCCATCCGGCATCAGGATGGTTGAAGTCGATTGAACGCTGCAAAACCATGCCGTGCTGCCTGTAATGTTACCAACCCAATTGGCCAGAATATAGCGGTGAGCTTTATCCCATGTTTGACCGTTGTCATGACTGACGACTGCTTCGACACCAAATTGCGGGTATCCGGTATGAGTCGCGGGATACCCAAGGCGAACAACATAAGACATCACAATGTCGCCATTCGGCATCAGGACCATGCTTGGATGATGGCGCCCGAATTCGTAAAGAGGATTTAAGGCAGACCAGGTTTTTTCTTCGTTTTGGGATATTGAAACTGCTAATCCACCAAAATGATCCAGCTTATAATGAGCAAATCGTTTCGGGTAATCTGTACGGCAAGCGGCAACCAGGTCACCATTTGCCGCCTGCATCAGGTTGATTTCATTTACTCCCAGCCATTGTGGCACTTTCAGCTCACTGCTCCAGGTTTCTCCCAGATCTGTACTTTCACGAAAATAACCTTGGGAGTAATAACCATCGGAGGATCCCCACGCGACGCCTGTCGGGCGATAACTTCCTTCCAGCAATTTTCGGACATTACCTTTAGAATCTTTCAGAACCAACAGAGGGTCCCAGACATATCTTTTAATTTCTGAAGCGGGGGCTGGTGAAAACTTCCATGTTTCGCCATAGTCGCTGCTCAACCATCGTCCATGAGAGACGTTATCCAGGTGGACCTGCAAATTCCCTTTTCCGAGATTAGTCAGTCCTACTGCGATGCCGGGGAGAGGACGATTCTGTTCATCTTTCTTCAACCAGCTGCGTTCGCTCCATGTTTTGCCGTGGTCATCACTGAAAATAAAAGCTGTATGAGTCGGGTGATGAGTAATGACCAGCATTACAACCCGATCTTTTTCGGGTAAGTAGGTCAGGTAAGGCATTTGAGCATTTTCATCCGCCTGCTTCCTGTACCAAGGCTCGCTTATCCATACAATTTCAGCCGGTAAAGATGCAGGCTCTCGTTCTCCATTCATCTTCAATACAACATGCTTGCGTTTACCGAATGGATGTGGTCTGAGATCAGACGGTCCTTCAGCAGAAGAAGTGGAAAAGCCTCCATAGAAAGCAAGCACAAGCGAAGCAATAATCACCAGATTCTGTTTCATCGGGAGATCCTTTTCAGATTTATTACCAGAAATGACACCGACCAGGTTAGATCTTGCCGTATAATGCGCCATGACGAATTATACGATTTATTGATGTCCGAAATTCAGCGTAGTCTGTCACTCCAGTCGGTCAATGTGCAGGGGAGAGTAAATTCCTTTTTTTCGCGAATTATCTTAAGCGTGACTTCATCCCCGGGAACGTGTTCGCTGATGACTTCAACAAGTTGTTCAAAGGAACTGATCGATTGTGATTCGAATTTTGCGATGATATCTCCTGTCTTGACTCCTGCTTTGTCTGCGGGTTTCCCGGGGTCAAGAAAATAAATCTCGCAACCTTGCGGATGAGCCTTTCCCGCAATTCCAAGATACGCAACACCGCGGTAACCAAGTTCCAGAGAAGGATATTTCTTACGCAGAATTTGTATGAACTCCGGTTTTATTTTCGGGCAACTGACTATCTGCATTTGTTTCAACTTCGGGCAGCGCATCAGTAAATTGGAGACTGCTTGTTCGGAAACCATTGCACCTGGCAGTTCAACAAATTCTAACGAAGCCCAATTCGAGATCGCCCGCAAATCCTGATCAGTTGCTGAATACGACGAAAAATCGACTCCCAGAACTTTTTTGTGGACCCGAAACTGGAATTGATTTCCTGTCACATTCTCCATCCAGCCAGGAACTTCGAACACCGTAACAACGCTTGCCCCTTTAGTTCGAAGTTCAGTGATATGCTTGCGCGTTATAATTTCCGGAATGGCCAACGAAAAGAGAATGAGAATAACGCTGAGCAGTAAAAAACCTGCGATAGCAACATTTGAGAGTTTTTTCTTCCATCGGGCAGACTGCTCACGATTGCCACCAGCAGGTTGAGTAGGTATGACCATGTTGCTGAGACTCGTGGCATGAAAATGAGAGAAAGCGAGACGGGGAGATTAACCTGCAGATAGCAACGCACAAGCCGAACAGGTGACCAGTGAGCCCCTATGCGGCCTACCGGGTAGGATCAATTATCACTTGCTTGCCTTAATTCTTCAATATCCGCTGCAAATAAAAAGGCAATATGCAGAGACATAACCACCAATTGCATGACTCGGCCATCTATCACTCAGGTTCTATGTCCTGGTTATTGGGGTGTTACAATCAAATAGTGCAATAACGCAGCACAGACCAGGAAAGCTCAACCTTCAATTTGCGGTCTGGAAAGGGACTCGGTTGATTTTTTCCACCTGATTCTGTCAAACTGAACTCTTTGGAAACCTGCTGTAACGCTATAAGTTAAAACGATTGGTGAAAAGGATGCCGTTCATGTTACGATATTTCCGCTGCGCAATGCTTGTCTGCCCTCTGTTTGTGTTGCTGGCACAATTCAGTCTTCTCGATGCTGCGGAAAAGCCGAATATTCTTTTTATTGCCATTGATGATCAGAACGACTGGATCGGTTGCCTGGATGGGCATCCGTTAATCCAAACGCCTCATATTGATGCGCTCGCCAAGCGGGGAA
This sequence comes from Planctomycetaceae bacterium, assembly GCA_015487825.1. Lineage (GTDB taxonomy): Bacteria > Planctomycetota > Planctomycetia > Planctomycetales > Planctomycetaceae > Rubinisphaera. The sequence goes on along the minus strand of WFOZ01000501.1, from coordinate 1,633 downwards.
CGGTGTTTTTGAATGCACATTGCCAGTCACCACTTTGTAATCCATCTCGCACGAGTTTAATGACCGGCAAACGCCCTGATACAACAGGAGTTTACGGTCTCGCTCCCTGGATTCGTAATGTAGAATCTCTTAAAGATATTGTAACGCTGCCTCAGTATCTTAAAAAATATGGTTACCGCAGTTACACGACCGGGAAAATATATCATGGTGGGTACGGGCGACGAAAAAAAGATCGTGAGTTTGATGTCATTGGTACTCCTGCAAGTGTCGGGGTTCGTCCCAAAAAACCGTTGGTCAATACGCCGAGTGGGCACCCGCTGGTTGATTGGGGAGTTTTTCCTCACAAAGATGAAGATAAAGGAGACTGGAAAGTTGCAAGTTGGGCGGTTGACCAATTAGACAAAGGGATTGATGGGCCGTTTTTTTTATCTGTCGGTTTCTTTCTGCCTCATGTGCCTTGTTATGCAACGCAGAAATGGTTCGATCTTTATCCGGAAAACGATTCCGTGCTGCCGCCGTTTTTGAAAAATGATCGAGCTGACACGCCACGGTTTTCCTGGTACATGCACTGGAAGTTGCCTGAGCCACGGCTGAAATTTCTGATTGAAAACAACCAGTGGCAAAATCTGGTTCGCTCTTACCTGGCGAGTACGAGTTTTGTCGATTCCCAGGTCGGTCGGGTTCTCGATGCGTTGGAACGCAGCGGGCATACCGATGATACGCTTGTTATTTTGTGGTCTGATCACGGTTGGCATTTGGGCGAAAAAGAGATCACTGGAAAAAACAGCCTCTGGGATCGTTCTACGCGAGTCCCTCTTATTTTCGCAGGACCGGGAGTGACGCCGAATCAGCGATGTGTACGACCTGCAGAACTTCTTGATATCTATCCAACTTTGATTGATGTACTCAATCTTCCTGAAAAGAAAGATCTGGAAGGGCATAGTTTGAAGCCTCAACTGGTCGATGCGAATGCGTGCAGGGAATGGCCTGCAATTACGACACACAATCATGATAACCACGGTTTGCGAACCGAACGCTGGCGGTATATTCGGTACGCAGATGGTTCGCAAGAGTTGTACGACATGCAGAACGATGCAAATGAATGGCATAATCTGGCCGACAAACCGGGATCTGCTGCGATTATCGCGAAGTTGAAAAAATATCTCCCCGCAAAAAGTGCCAAACCAGCCCCGGGATCTGCTCATCGAATTCTGACTGTTGATGAAATGGGAAATGTCATCTGGGAAGGAAAACCGATCGGCAAAAACGATCCTATTCCGGAAATTGATTAGATCGATCAATTTATCGAATGCAGACAACCAAGGCAAATTCCCCTGAAGATACAATAGCAGCGCTCGCTTCGGCTGCCGGAGCAAGCGCACGGGGGATTATTCGGCTTAGTGGGCCGGAAGTGCTGAAGCTGCTGGGGGCGTTTTTATCTTCGGTAAATCCATCTCCCGAAATCGATCCTGTATCTGCCCGGATGTTTGAAGTTGACTATCCAATCGGAAATTCAGGAGCGTTACTGCCGATGGAAATCCTTATCTGGCCAACGTCACGAAGTTATACCGGGCAACCTTCTGCAGAAATTCATACCATCGGATCGCCTCCCTTGCTGGAAGCGATTCTTGAA
>WFOZ01000500.1 GCA_015487825.1 Planctomycetaceae bacterium | reverse complement strand
ACACATTGTCGTCCTCGCAGCTCAAGTGGCAGCAGCAATCATTTCGCTGGTCTTTGCTGTTGAAATTGCGGGCCTTCCAATAATCATCTACGCAGGGATGTTCTGGCTCTCATTTCTGTGGCTCAAGGCGGTTGTACTTTTATATCAGAGTTATCCTTAATGGCATTACCAATCGAATTGTGGCTTATTCATCCTGAAGAGGAAATGTGCAACGCATTCCGGCTTCGTTTTGAAGGGCTCCCCAAAGTTACTGTTATTCAAAGTCGCTTTGAGGATCTTCCACCTCACGATTGTTTTGTCACCGCTGCGAACGCATTTGGTATTATGAATGCAGGAATCGATGCTGCCGTTATTCATTTTCACGGTCAGGAACTGATGAGACGCATCCAGGCGAGAATTATGGATGAATTTCTGGGCGAACAGCCGATTGGTACCTCTTTCATCGAACCAACTGGAAATCCGGACTATCCATTCATTGCGCATTCCCCGACAATGAGAGTCCCCGGCTCCATTGACGGGACCGATAAAATATACGCAGCGACCTGGGCCTCATTGATTGCTGTGTACCGACACAAGGCGAAGAATGAAACGCCAATAGAAACTGTCGTGTTTCCAGCAATGGGAGCAGGTTTCGGCGGTGTGCCTTACAATGAAGTCGCTCGGCAAATGTCCGTTGCCTACCAACACTATCTTAGCCCACCAGCTCGAATGGACTGGGATATGGTGATAAAACGCCAACTTGCAATTCACTATGATGCAGGCCGACAGGTTACGCGATGATGGTGAGAAATGAAAATATCGTATCAGTATATTAGCAGGTGGATACAGTATGCCAATCGCAACGTGTTACACGTTGCCATTTTTTCGTGCAACGGCACTTTCAGTGCAATCGCCCGCAGGGACAAGGCTACCACCTGCACAAACTGCAATTGAAAAGCTGATTTGTTCCCGATAGTGGAACCTGTCTGCAGCATCCGGTATTCTACTTGGCGATGAAAACCGTTTCGGGGAGTTTAATTAGAAACAGTGGCAGGGTGATGCTTCATGACAAATCTCGCAAATCTTGATTATGTAATGCTGGCTGTTTATTTAATTGGGACGATGGCGCTGGGCGTTTATATCGGGCGACGATTGAAGACCGGTTCCGATCTTTTTCTGGCGGGTCGTTCTTTGCCTTGGTGGGCGATTGGAATGTCACTGGTTGCGACCGACATTGGCGGGACAGACATTATTGGTGTCGGCGGGCAGGCGTATCGGTACGGGATGGCTGTTTCCAACTTCGAATGGATCGGCTGCATCCCCGCGATGATTATCGCAGCATTCGTGTTCGTTCCTTTCTTCTGGCGAACCGGCGTTTACACAATTCCAGAATTGATGGAACGTCGTTTTAATGTCGGGGCGAGAACGCTACTCAGTTTTTGCTGGGTTGTTTTCATGGCTTGTAACCTCGGTATTATGTTGCTTGCTTCTGCCAAGTTGATGTCGGTGCTTTTAGGCTGGGATCAATCGATGGCGATCTGGGTGACAGCGATTATGGTCGGCGTTTACACGATCTTCGGTGGCTTGGCGGCGGTTGTTTATACCGATGTCATTCAATGTGCGGTCATGATAATCGGATGTCTTATCGTTCTGGTGATCGGTCTTGCAGAAGTGGGAGGACCAGCGGGTCTGCGAGCCAGTCTTGAAAAACTTGAACAGGAAAGAGTCGTCGCCAGTAGTGCAGAAGACCCCGGCGGCGAAGATACGGAAGCCATTTCAGAAGATGATAAATATCTGGCGTTGGTACTGCCTGTTGATACCAAAACGCCTTTCCCCTGGACTGGAATTCTGTTTGGTCTCGCGATGATTCTCAGCCCTGCGTACTGGATTGGCAACCAGGCGATTGTGCAACGTTCACTTGGTGCGAAGTCTGATTATCAAGCCAAAGCCGCCTATGTGATGGGAGCGTTGTTGAAGAACATTATCCCGATAATCGTCGCGGTTCCCGGCTTGATCGCGTTAATCAAATTCCCAGAACTTCGTGATGGCGACCATGCGTTTCCAACGCTCGTTGCGCAGTTATTACCAAGTGGTTTGCGAGGCGTTTTTCTGGCATCGTTCCTGGCGGCGTTGATGTCGAGTATCGATTCATATTTGAATTCGTCAGCCTCACTGTTAACAAACGATTTCTACAAACGCTTTGCCCGGCCCGATGCAACGGATCGGCAACTGCTGCTCATCGGAAGAATTGTAACGACGCTTCTACTGATGTGGGCAATTTACTTCGCCTTTTTAATCATCCATATGGAATCCGGAATTTACGCGATCTTCCAAACATTGATGGCGTTCTTCCAGGGACCAGCTTTAGCGATGTTGATGACGGGGCTACTTTGGAAACGAGCCACCGGAACCGGTGCAATCGTCGGATTCCTGGGTGGAATCTGCACCGCGGTCACACTCTATACATTGAATCAACCAGCCGTTTATCAAGCGATGGGGTGGAAGCCGCTGTTTCAAATTGAAGAACCATTTCTGTACTTCTCAATCTGGGCGTTTCTGGTTGCTTTGGTGCTGATTATTGTCGTCAGTTTTTTGACAAAACGAGAGCCGGATGAAAAAATACGCTACTGCGTCTTTGGTGAAATCAAAAAGGAAACAGTATGACTATCTTGCACACAATCGGTGATTTCGTTCGAGACGGCCTCGGTCTGATACCTTTGTCGTATATACGCATTTTGTTCGTGGCAATTCTTGTTGCGTTACTTCTTTGGGTATTGATGCTCCCGAATCGCGAAACAACACCGCCAGATACCAAACCGACCTGGGCCAACAATCTCAAAACCTGGGCCGCGATTACACTACTACTGCAAATCGCGATTTATTCGATTTTTTAACAGATGGTACGAACATGCTCGCAAAGAATGGTTTTGCAATGACGTTTATCAGATGGAATCGGTTGGTTCTTGTACTGCTTATCGCGATCTGTTTTGTTCGCACTTCGTTTGGTGCTGAAGAGCGGCCGAACATTATTCTTTGCATGGGGGATGACCACGGCTGGGAAGAGACCGGTTATAATGGGCATCAGATTTTGCAGACTCCGGTGCTGGACG
>WFOZ01000499.1 GCA_015487825.1 Planctomycetaceae bacterium | reverse complement strand
GAACTTCATATCTCTCATAGATTCTGTACAACGTACTTGTTGTATACAAATGCTTCAAGAGATGACTCATGATTTTCATTGAAGTTACAGATAACTTGATGGATTCATCATCGCAAGAAAACAGAACAGGAGACGAAAAAATGAAGTTGCCAGGTAACTATTCAGCGGGTAGCCCAACCGCTTTAGCGGCTGGGTTGCGTAGCAACAAGACGTACGCGCCATGCGGGTTCCATCTTCATCGAAAGTAAAATTGAAATTGGATGCACATGGCGCATCCATCTTGTGCCTAACGGCACCCAACCACTAAAAGTGGTCGGGCCACCCGCAGTTTCACCCATCCTACTTCACTCGCTCCCCCCAAATCACCCCCAATGTCTGCCAGAAATGCCTGATACCAAATCATCAAAAAAGCTAATGAATAATCCGGGCTAGAGAATATCAGTTAACGCAAAATCAGATTAATAACAATCAGAAAAAAACTTTTACCAAAACAGTAGCACGATACTTTTCCTGTGATTCCTTATCCGTAGTTTCAGCTCCCCTATACAGGTCAAAAAACATAGACCCGCCAACCGTCACATTGAGAATAAATAACAATATCTCATTACTACTTGAGAACTGCACACCAAGACATAGCTGTAACAATATTGATAACATGTTATCCCTTCTAGTGAAATATTAAAAACCGGTTTTTAAGATTCACATAATTTACTGTAATTATGTAATGACATGAAAAATTGGCAACCAAATAGTTGAGTCCAACGACGTAAGCGGGTAGCCCAACCGCTTTAGCGGCTGGGTTGCGTAGCAACAAGACGTACGCGCCATGCGGGTTCCATCTTCATTGAAAGTAAAATTGAAATTGGACGCACATGGCGCATCCATCTTGTGCCTAACGGCACCCAACCACTAAAAGTGGTCGGGCCACCCGCGGTTTTTCCAGATATACTCATTATGATACTCAATATATTCACTTTCTATTTGGTGACTTACGTGTGTCTTAATTTCCGCAGCTTCTAGTTTGATTGCACCATAATCTAGCATCACATGATGATTAGGACATAAAACCAGTATATTGCCCGCAACATCAGGACCATTGTGTGGTCTGCCAAGCGGCTTTATATGATGCGCCTCCGAATAGCATTCATTATTTCCCAATGAAATAGATTCGCCACATAACTGGCATTTATTTTTATGGAGAAGTTTTATTTGCCTAGCAAGCTCTGTATCACGGAGAATACGATAGGTTTCTTGATGGACTCGTTGAGGCGATTCATTACCATCGCCACTTTCAATATCAGATGCTTTTGGTGTTTGCTTTATATAAGATCGCAAACCCCAAACCCCAGAGCCAAGCCCTTTTACTGAAAAGAAAAGGTCATTGCCTTTGAACTTTGCTGAATCAGAAGAATGGTTTTCTATGGTTCCTCGGATTATTGCAGTGAAACTTTCTGGATACGGCCCTTCTCTGACTTTTTTGACCTCATCGTATATTTCAGACAGCGTACCAATTCCACCAAGATTGGCTAATGCTGCTTCAATATCTTCTGCCCAAGTACCCATAGTTTCCCCTTTATTACCGCTAACTTGTTATTCTTCACCTGCAAGCCCCTGTTCCAATATGATGCCATATTGGAACGTAAACGTGCAAATGACTGGTTTTTGTTAAGACATGCCACTTCTGGAACTTCATATCTCTCATAGATGCTGTACAACGTACTTGTTATATACAAATGACTCAAGAGATGACTCATGATTTTCATTGAAGTTACAGATAACTTGATGGGTTCATCATCGCAAGAAAACAGAACAAGAGACGAAAAAATGAAGTTGCCAGGTAACTATTCAGCGGAGGGTGGCTGGGGACAGATTGCTATTGGAAATGTTTGAAGATCCAGAAAACTTTCGCACAATCTACCCCAGAATAGGAAATCTCATTGCAGCTGGGGGCAAATTGTCACCAGCCACCCATCACTGAATAGTTACAGACAGATTTAGAAAACCCTCATCCGTCCTTCATTATACCAGTCATCCCTTTTACTGTAATTTCGCCGAATTTTTCTATGAGCGTCTAAATTATATAGCGGAATATTGCCTGGCAACACTTTACATTAGCGAGTTGAGTCCTCTACAATTCACACATGAACAAATGAGTCATTTCATCTACTCATAATTCCTATTTGCCGTTAATGTTATAAGTTTTATTCTCCAGACGCAGTAAAACCGTAACTCTCAAATGAATCGTATTAAGTAGAGTGCCACGGCTCTATTGAGCCGTGCAAGCGGAAAACTAAGCGCTCATTTCTGCTCCAGCGTTTCACGGCTTTCAGAGCCGTGGCACACAACCCGTTGTTACATACGGTCTATGGATCGTTGCCTGTCCAAGGGAACCTTTGAAATTAATCGTTTCCAGAAAGGTCGGTTGAAATCAGATGGATACATTCGGTACCGCAAAAGCGTTGCGCTGGCTGCTCGCTGGAATTTCCATGCTTCTTTTCGCTGCATCCTGGCAAGATAGTCCGGATTCTGATTCAGCCGCATTTGCTGAAAAAGTTGATCAATCCAAAGGGGAGAACCATAGGGGGCCGGTCTGTTTCGCTGTAGATAACTTTTTTGCAGATGAAGTCTGGGCGAAAGTTGGCGAGCGAACCTGTTTGAAATGTCATAATATCAAGGGCGATGCTTCAGATAGTGATTTCCTGCTACAGGATACCACTCGGGATCGAGCGAAACGTGCAGAGGCACTGCATCATAATCGTATCGCTTTCCAGAAAATTGCGACTGCGAAAGAAGAGAGCAAATCGCGATTGCTGTTAAAGATCAGTGGTGATCTCGACCACGGCGGTGGCGAAGTCCTTAAAGCAGATTCGACCGGCTACCGTATTTTGAAGCGTTATGTAAATCGTGCGAACGGTAAAGCAGATGACGGACCGGAAATTGCTGAATACAATGCTCCGCCATTTTTTGAAGGGCTCGAAATGATTTCGCCTCAACGGTTGCTGCGGCGAGTAACATTGTCGCTTGCAGGCCGCTTACCGACAGAGCAGGAACGTGTAGCAGTTGAAAATTCCGGCATGGAAGCAATGGATGCAATCCTTGACAGTTTGATGCAGGAAGAGGCTTTCTACGAACGTCTGCAGGAAGCATTTAACGATATCTTACTGACACGTGGCTACGATGGCGTTGCTGAAGGTGCCCTCTCTTATGAACATTTCAAAAACAGGCTCTGGTATCAGGATCTCAGCCCAAACAAAGGACGCAGTTCGGAAAACAGGCTGAAATACTCTCACCCCAAGATGATCGCCTACACAAAACTGGTTCGCGATTACCGCGAAGGGATGCGTCGTGAACCCCTCGAACTGATTACATACATCGTCCGCAACAATCGCCCTTTTACGGAAATCGTCACTGCCGATTATATTATGGTCTCGCCGTACACATCAAAAGGATATGGTGTTTTTGAAAAATTGCAGGACAAATTTAACGATCCCGATGATCCTTTTGAATTTATTCCAACAAAAATCGAGGCTTTGAAATCGCGAAACGGCAGGCAGGCTCAGGAATCGGAAACAGGTTTTTTTCCACATGCCGGGTTGTTGAGTTCGTTTCAGTATCTAAAGCGGTATCCTACGACCGAAACCAACCGGAACCGGCTGCGTGTGAGAATGTACTTCGAGCATTTTCTGGGGGTCGATATATTACAACTGGCCCCCCGGGTGAACGATGCAGCAGCAATTACAGCCAAATATGAAACTCCCACCATGCAGGCATCAGCCTGTGTTGTCTGTCACAAATTCATGGATCCGATTGCCGGCTTGTACCAGGACTATTACGTGGTTGATGGTAAGGGGATTTATGGACCTCGCAAAGAGGGCTGGTATGAAGATATGTTTTCGCCAGGGCTGGAAAACGAAAGCTTGCCAGAGGATCAACGTTGGCGGTCACTGCAATGGCTGGGCGAACGAACTGCGCGAGATCCGCGTTTTGCTGTCGCGATGGTCAAGCATGTCTGGTATATCCTCACCGGGCGCAAGCCACTTCTACCGCCGGAAGATATCGATGACCCGATGTTTGCCGCCAAACGCAGAGCGTATCGTGTGCAACGCGATGAAATCGAGTTGATCGCAAGCCGATTTACGGAAGCGAACTTCAACCTCAAAATCATCTTCAAAGAATTGATCCTTTCAAAGCTTTACCGCATCGATGGCTTGTCTGCTGAGGTGAATGATCCACGTCGTTTCGCCGAGTTGGACGATGCCGGTTTGGTTCACATGCTGACCCCCGAACAGCTTGAGCGAAAATTGACTGCCATTTTCGGCAAGAAATGGGGGCGTCTGACCGATCGGGAAGCCAAGCTGAAGATTCTGTATGGCGGGATCGATTCTAAAGCAGTCACCGAGCGGCTCTCTGACCCGAGTGGAGCCATGGGAGCGATTCAAAGAATCCTCGCTAACGATATCGCCTGCAAGAATGTGGCTCCAGATTTTTCTCTCGCTCCGGAGAAACGCCGCCTGTTCCCCAACATTGAACCTGATGTTGTTCCGGGCGCCGATACTGAATCTGACAAAAAAATTCGATTGGCGATCATTCACTTGCACGAATTATTGTTAGGTCGATTCGACAAAATTGATGATTCCGAAGTGCAACGAACTTACGATCTGTTTGCGGGAATTGTCGAAGAAGCCAAAACTCATAGCAATATTGCTCCAGTTGAAAGTTATTCCTGTCAAACACTGGCAGATGTCACCCCCCGTGATCCCGATCCCCATTACACAATTCGCGCCTGGCGTGCAGTCGTTACCTATTTGCTGCGCCAGCATGAATTTCTGTATGAATAAGGAACCACCATGCAACGTCGCGATTTTCTAAAACAGTGTCGAGCAGCAGGGCTGGGAATTGCTGCACCGCTCGGGTTGTCGTCTATTTGTTATGCAGAACAGGCAAAGGGCGAACTGCCATCTTATGAAGGGCCTTACTACGTCGTTTTCAATGCCTCCGGCGGTTGGGATACCACGTATTTGATGGACCCCAAAGGTGTCAACGAAATTAACCGTCTCTATAAACAGGGAGATATTCTCACACAGGGAAACCATCGCTTTGCGCCTAATGCTGCGAATATTGAAGCAGGCATGAGTAACGAAGACTTCTTCAGGAAACATGGTAACGATTTACTGGTTTTCAATGGTCTGGACTATTCGGTTAACAACCATTCGCCGAATTCGCGATATATGGCTACCGGCAAGCTCGACAGTCTGGCATACCCGACTTTCGCCGCATTGGTTGCCGCCTGCAACGGGCCTGATGTACCGTTGGCTTTTCTGACATTCGGCAATTACTCGGCAACAGGAAATCTTGTCCCGATGGCTCGAGTTCCTTATCTGAATTCACTGAATCGGCTCGCTAACGCCAACGGCGTTCATGGAAGTGCCAGCTGGCCCTATCATGACGATTTTGTCAGTAAACGGATTGAACGGGCACTTGAACTACAGATGAAGGCTCGGATTTCTGAAGTCCGTTTACCACGAGTCGAACGTTCTCAGAATATGCTTTACGCGGCTCAACTTAATTCGAAAGCACTTGAACGAGTCACGCCCTATATCCCCAAGTCGACTCCCAAAGAACGTCTCTCTCGCCAGGCGGATATCGCTCTGGCTTCGTTCAGGGCCGGAGTTTGCGTCTCGGCAAATTTATCGATTGCCCAGTTCGACAGTCACGCCAACAACGATACCGATCAAATGAAGCTGATACCGGAATTTCTGGCAGGCGTTGACTATCTGGTGACTAAAGCGGAAGAATTAAAAATCCGCGAAAAACTTGTCATCATCATCCAAAGTGAAATGGGGCGTACGCCGTCGTACAATAATAACAACGGCAAAGACCACTGGTCGATCGGATCGATCATGTTCATGGGACAGGGAATCAAGGGGAACCGCGTTATCGGCGCGACCGACGAAAAACAGTTTCTGATCCCGATCAATCCGAAATCACTTTCGATAGAGAAAGAAAACGGAATACGAGTCCGTCCGGAACATCTCCATGCAGCTCTGCGGAAATTTGCCGGAATTGATAACCATGCCTTTGCCGAACAATTCCCCTTCAAGGTTGCCGATGAAGAACAGCTTGTTGGCTTGTTCGCCTGAGGAAAATGCGTAAGCCCTAGCGTGGCATAACCGCATCCAAAGAGTGAATCGGCAGCATGTACGACGGTTTTCCCCAGCCGTATTGGTACCGCATGGACAAACCGACGTACGGGAATTTTATCGAGAAATTTGCGCACCGCTTGGAAATATTTTTCGTCAGTCATTCAGAGTTCCCCAGCACGGCTGGTTCATTCTGATAGCCGTAACCAAACTGATATTTTTCTATCATTTGCGAACCGTTCGCAAACTTTTAACGTTAGTAGCACTGGAACGATTGCCAAAGGCACACACGATTTAGCCGAATGATTCAATTTGGGTAGTTTGCCTGGAAATATTTATTTCCTGTTTGGCAAAGGGTGAACAGGAACATTAGAATACCATTTGAGATTCTCTCTTTCGTAATGCTGATGCGGGTCGAAGAGCTATCTGTTTGCAATGAGGTGAAATGGTTCATCCGTTTGCTGTCTCCACTTCCCTTTGAAGGATTCTTTCGATGTTGCGTTCTCACTGGAAAACCGTTGTTTGTTTATTTGCTTTTGTGGTGACTGGCCTGATTTCAGAGGCTGATGAAAAACAGCCTGTACCGGTCAGTCGTACAATTAAAATATCTGATGAACCACGCACGATTGACCCCATGAATTTTCTCCCTGAAAAACTGTCAAAGAAAGTGACTGTCGATTTCAAGGAATGGTCTCTGCTGGAATTTACGCAATGGTTAAGTAAGCAAATCGAGATGCCGGTGATGCTTGATAGAATTAATCTTAATGAGGCAGGAATCAGTGAACTGGATCTTGTCAGCGAGCATGCACAGGATGAACCCGTTTACCATCTGCTTCATCGTGTTCTTCAATCACTACCGGAAACGCTGGCTTACCATATTGATGAAGAGATCCTCTATATCACCACACTAACGGAGGCTGAAGAAAAACAGGTTACCGTCACCTATAATCTGACACAATATCTGGAGGCCGGTTACACAACCGTTTCCCTGCTTGATGTCATTCAGAACACGACATCCGGCCCCTGGTTTGATATCGATGGCGTAGGCGGCACTATTCAGGTATTGGGCGATATCATGCTTGTGCGAAGTACGCAAGATATTCAGATGGAAATCAAAGCGATCCTGAAAGCATTGCTTAAACCGGGAAGACAGACGTTTATTTTGATGCCGACAGAGCACTTTGAATACATCGAAAAAATTGGCCAGCGTATCACGATTGACGTTGTTAATCAGCCACTGACCAAAGCAGTTGACAAGATAGCTGAACAAACAAAACTACCAATTCGATTGGACCGCTTTGCGATGGAAGACGCAGGAATCAGCCTCAGAAAGCCGGTTACTCTCAAACTGAAGAATATTAAACTGGGGATCATCCTTAAAGCACTTATTACAGAAGTTCCCACAACATGGATCACTAAAGATGGAGCTATTTTTATTACGACAGAAACTGTTTCAGAAGAGATTACGCCTACCGCTATTTATGATGTACGGGATTTATGTCGGGATCAGGAAGAAGCAGATGCTTTAAGTGAAGCGCAGATGAACCAGACATCCGGCCCCTGGTTCGATGTCGATGGAACCGGAGGATCCATCAGTTTCCCCAAACCGGGTGTGATGGTTGTAAGACAGACCATGGAAGTACAGCGGCAAATTTTTAACTTGCTGACGATCTATCGAAAAGCTCTGCTTTCTTCCAGGCCTAAAGTGCAGAAAAAAGAGGACCCGAATAAAGTCATTACCCACTACTACAAAATGCGAGCTGAAATGGCCCAGAGTCTTGCCAGCGTGATCCCTGATCTGGTCGATCCTGATTCATGGAAAAATAGGGACGTCAGAATTTATGTCATCCAGTCCAAACCGCTCATCATGATCAAAAAAAATGACACCAATAAAAAAGAAGCATCGCAAGAACAGACTTTGGAATCTCCCCAGGCTGTATTACTTATCAAACAGACAAAAAAGAATCACGAAAAGATCAGTGAGATTATCCGTCGAGTAGAAAACGGAGACGGCATTTTCGGTACGACCCCATTTGGTGGAGGACAAGGTGGCGGCGGCTTTGGCGGACAAGGTGGCTTTGGTGGAGGCTTCTTCTCGATCCCCGAAAAATAGATTGAACACGGGGGCCTGCTCGCATTGCGAAGCAGAATGAAAGCAGGCAACTTTCATACGGATGAGTTTAGCGTAGGGTCCGCTCTTGCGGACCACGTTGGGAAGTGGAACCTCCTATTTCATGCGGGGGTCCGCAAGAGCGGACCCTACGACTGATTTGGAGTTACGCATAGATTTCAGCAAATGATTGACGATAGGCAAGCTGATCGGTTGGGAAGAAACGGGAAAAATCTTCTTCACTGGCGACGCCGTGCTGAAATCTTCTCTTTTCGTAAATGGGCATTTCCATTCCCGTGATTGCCTTAACACCTTTACGAACAATGTCTCCCTTGAGTGCGTAAAGTTTTTGATGATCCCAGCCGGTTAATTCGATGAAAGGAATTCCTTCTGCAATATCAATCACATCAGGCAGAGCGAACGGGCTGAATCCACGAAACTGAAACTCGCAAGCCGTTGCCCATGAGCGCACATGCCCGCGCGATTGTCCTCCCGAATAGGTTTGTGAATGCTTTATCGCATCAACGCCCCACCCTTCCTGATAAAGCATTGTGTTATTAAGAACCTGTCTCTTATACACATCTCCGAGCCGACGAGACCAGAGAGG
>WFOZ01000498.1 GCA_015487825.1 Planctomycetaceae bacterium | reverse complement strand
TGTGCAATGGAAGCGTGACTGAGCAGCTAGCTCCGTTCTTCCGGTAGTATCGCTCCGAATGCTTCACGTAAGCGGCACAGAGCCGGGAAATGGAAACAGACTCGCCGTATTTGTTGAGATTGCCAGCGGACCAGTCAGAGACAATTTCCGCCCACTTTTCGCGGCTTTCCCTGGAATTGAACGCCCCGAGATAGACCATTTTTCCTTTGATGCGAGTGTAAGCCTGACCAGATGCCTTGTGATGAAGATATGAGGGAGCAGCGGCTTTGCGAGCCATGATAACGCCTTTCATTCGCAGCACTTTCAAAGCAATTCAGGGTACTGAACACGCCAAAAGTATGTAGTAAAGTGTGTAGTTACTACCGCGTCGCGAAAAGGCGAGTGACATAAATCTATGTCCGATAAGCACTTAAAGAGTGGTCCTAACAGAACTCGAATCTGTGACCTCTTGCATGTCAAGCAAGCGCTCTAACCAACTGAGCTATAGGACCTTCTATTTGATGGAAGTTTACCTCTTAAATTGATTTCGTCAACGAATTCTCCGGAGAATGACAGGTTAGGTCAGGAAAATTGTGAAATGGGCTAATCTAATCCCGGTTCTGACGTATCTGTTATAAATTCGAAGAATGATCTTGTCCATATTTTCAGTATTGAGCCGCGCCAATCGCATAAACAGGTATTTATTGGTAATTCTTTCATTTTTTGAATTTGAAAAATAACCCGTTTAGCGTGGGGATTATTCCTTCGAGCGGAAAACGGAAGATTTAGCTGCCCGAATCTCGGGAAATGGTAAGGAACATAGGTTCTGGAGTCGATAAACAGTTTGTACTACTATCGGGTAACCTCTTTACGTGTTCTGCAAACCACAAGCATGCACTAATGGCCACATCCATGAAGGCAAGTGTCGATCTGGGAGTCACTAGAACTTCTCTTATTTAGGGAGATATTATGCGAATGGGTACAAAAAATTAATTCTGCTATTTCAACCAAGAAAGTATTCGGGTTATAGAGGTTGAAATAGGGCCATTGTTTTTAATGGCTGATTGTTGAGAGTAATGCCGAGTTTAAGGGATATCTATGCCGCTCTAATTCACAATTCTAACTGATTCACACTGTGTCATTTCGTGCAGTATATTAGTCAGCGACTAAAAAACTTTTCCTGAACCTTTGCGAGCGAGAAAATTCCCTACCGATGATTTGCAAACTGTTAAATAAAGCCGTGCTTCTGGGGGTTATTTCGCTATCCACGTTTGGTGGAATACTTGAGGCAAAAGAACCGATATCTGCCCCAGCAGAACAAGGTGCAATTCATTCTCCGCGAATTGTTACAAAATCGAGAAGAAGCAAGAATTTCGATTTACTGAAACTCGTTCAGGAAGCGGTTGAAATTTCTGAAAGACGATATCTGGTTGCCAATGAGCATTCTCCCTGGCAGATTTATCATGGAATGAATGCATTCCGTAGAGATTTCCAGATTGAGAAAGATGGAGAGCTGATCCGGGCGATCGACTGGATTTCGCAGACTAATCCTCAGTTTCGTGAGCTCCCCTGGTTTGAAAAGACGGTGCATGGCGGCAGAGCCCACAAATATACAGTCCCTTATCATTTTGAAGGGCATCCGAATCAATCACTGGCGTTAATGGTGATGAGTAATCTACCGACGGATTTTGAATTCAAAGTGGAAGGCGGAACCATCACGATTGCTGATATTATCCATAATGCCAAGATGGACTTAGACCCTCGTGCAGAACTAACCTGGACCCTCTGGTTTTTAACTCACTATGTGGATTCGCAGGAAACCTGGACGACGCGTTTAGGAGAAACCTGGAGTATTGAAAAGCTTGTAGCCGATCAGTTGAAAACCAAAGTGACCAAGGCAGCATGCGGCGGCACACATAATCTGTATTCACTGGCTGTTGCACGTAATAACCATCTGCGAGATGGTGGGCAGTTAAGAGGTGTCTGGGTGCAGGCAGACCAGAAACTGAAACGTTACATGATGGCGGCCCGCTCGCTACAACGGCGAGATGGTTCGTTTCCGACTCACTATTTCCGTGGTTATGGTTCTCCCAAAAGTTTCAGCGAACAGATTTCTTCATCCGGCCATATGATGGAGTGGCTAATGGTAGCCGCCAGTGATCGACAAATGGATGATGAATGGATCGAACGTGGTATTTATTACCTGGCACGAAAATTGATCGAGAACCGAGACCAGTCGGCTGAATGCGGTCCGTTGTATCACGCAGTCAGTGCCCTGAATATCTATCGGGATCGCGTTAACGGTGTCGCCTGGCCCGATCCTGCAATTCAACCAACAGTTTCAGTTCACAAACAAGAACATGTAGAACTGGAACCAAAAACTGACAACGAAGCAGTACCAGCCCCCCGCTCCTTGCCACAAACCGGAAATGAGAAGAAAATCCCAAGGCTGGCCATTCAGTCCGAAGCGAATCAGTTCCAGTTCCCTCAATCTAAAAATAATAAAGTTCCTGAAATGAAAAAGCAGGAAACAGTTGCAGAACAAGCCGCACAGGGAAAACTCTCTGTTGAGATAGATGAGGCCCCTTCGAAAGCTGAGAAAAAGGTTGAAATCCTGGCTGCTCCTGAAGATGAAACACCGGTAAAATAACAGGTAAATAACTATTTAGCTGTCGCGTTCTATTCACTATACCCTCTCCGGTGATACTTCTCCATAATTATCCACGAATGGCATCGGGAAGACCTTGCAGAATGTCCGGGTATTGAAGGTCCTTTAAAAGTAGTTGGTGCAACTTACTGTTGTTGCAGCGTTTTCCATCGCCTCGTTCTCCTTTGGGATCTTTTTCAGTTGCATCGAATCGTGGCGGTGGTGCCTGCATCAAACTGGCGAGTTGTGAGTAGTATTCCCGCCTGCGAACGGGAAGGTCATCAGAGACCATAATGATTTCATTTCGCAGCTCGATTTCACCCGCTGTGATAATCGCTGCAACAC
>WFOZ01000497.1 GCA_015487825.1 Planctomycetaceae bacterium | reverse complement strand
TTTAACTGGAGAAGAATTGTGGGAACAGGGATCAGGCCGTCCTTCGCGTTCCAATAACGACACATCTAACGAATTGGGGCAGGCTGGAATTATTGTTGCTGATGGAAAATTAATTCTGCTCAATGAGCGTGGTGATTTAATCCTGTTGAATGTAAACCGTTTGCGATGCGAAATCCTCTCACGCTGTTCAGTATTAAATGGCGAGTTAACCTGGACACCTCCCATTTTACACCGCGGTTGCGTTTACATTCGAAATCACTCGAGAGCGGCTTGTATTTATGTTGGAAAGCCCGAGCTGCTGTCCGATAATCAGGTGACATTATCTGTAAACGATATCCCTCAAACGCGTTACTTCGATTGGGCCGGGCACATTCTTTCGATAGAGCCAGAATATGCTTTTGATATTCCCTCACAAGAATGGTTCTGGAACTGGTTCTACTGGTCAACAGGATTATTGCTCGGCAGCCTTATTGTGGCTGCAATCCCTGCATTATTGGCTGCTTCTGGTCGCCGTTTGCTCACCTGGATTGTCAGTTATCGATTACTGGCTTTCATGGCTGGCGCATTGGGAACAACCTGGATCAGTTATTGGTCAGATGATTTCGTTTTCACCTGGCCACTGTCTCTTTTCATCACCTTGGAACCGGTATTGGCAACGGTCCAGTTTCGCAAGGAAAAAAATACTACCGGAAAATCCTTTGGCAGAGATCGCCTTGCGTTAATTTTTTATCTTATCATTTCGTCATTATATTTCCTGCTCTGTCGACGGCTTAGCCTTGTTTTTGAATGGGCATTCCTGGCTGGCCCAATCGGAGCAATTCCAATTGGCCTATGGGAATCTCGAATTGAAAAGAACAGTGCAAGCAAAGTACTTCTTTGCGGGCTGCTAAAACTGATAACGTATGCCTGTTTTTTCTGGAGCGGTGTATTTGTGTTGTGGGTCAGATATTAAACTAAGGTAGATCAGGCCACGTCTACTTTTTGTTGCATGAACAATGCTGTTGCTGTAATAGAAGGCGTAGCCGACGTACATTTTACCCGTTCTACGCCATCGCATTGGTGAATCCGCATCGGTGTTGCGATTTTGCTGTCTCGGTTTGTTTTGCTCTCTGAATTTTTCATATGATTCAGGTTTTTGTCGCGTTGCCTTTTTAAGCTCCTCTGCTGATATTGGAGAATAATCAAGCAGTGCAGCCAGCTTTGGCTTTTCTTTCTCCAACCACTTATGAAATTCAACGACGGCACCGCAGCGTTTTGCCTTATCTTCTGCATGAGTGAAGATTCTGTATTACTAACGGCAAAAATTTGCGAACGGCTTGCAAATTATAGAAAAATATCCGTTTGGGTACGGCTATCAGAATGAACCAGCCGTGCTGGGGAATCACATAAGCTTAACCGGGCAGTCAATCCTGTTCCAATTATTTCTCACTCGTCAACACAGAGGATTTGCCTCGACCGATGTAAGCGGTTTCGTCATCCGCTGACCATTTCATTTTGTTGTCGAAGCCACTTTCTGGAGTTTCTTCAAACGGCATTCCATAAACCAGAAGAGAATCCACGATGTCGTTTAAGGGATTTTGTAAAGCATCTTCGGGCAGATACGGTTTTAAGACATCCCAATGATTCTGAAGCAGAGTAGTATTTTCGTCTGGAACTTTGAGCAGATTCTGAGCACGGTCCAGACGGGAAAGCCAGGCTGCTTTACGAATAATTTCGTATTGTTCTTCTTCGGGAAAACTGGAAAAAACATCTTCCAGATGTGAAAGTTGAGCCAGTTCATACTTTCCTGTGCGAACAATAACCCGCAATTCATCGATGTCCTCAAAATGAGTTCGGGCAGCAGCCATTGCAATTGTTTCGGTAAGACCAAGAAACTGCTCAATTGACAGATTCTCTTTTTTGAGAGCATTCATTAACGCGCGATTGTTACTTAATTTCGCCAGCACTGCTTCGGAAAACCACCGATTGGGCAACCCTCTTTTCTCTTCCTTGATCAAACCTTTAATCGACAATTCCCGATTAGAATCCCATTGAGGAACCGGAGTGAACAAGCTTGGTAGAGGAGGTAATTTTTTATCAGGCAATGATTTAACAATTCGCAAATACTGATTCAGCTCAGAAACTTTCAATCGTTCATGCGGATGCTTCACCTCATGAAAAGGAATCGGCTCCTCGGCACACCCCCCCATTAACAATATTATCAGGAGGCTCAGAAAATTCAGGAAAGTTAATATGCGATAATTCATGGGCGATAAGTGGCGATAAGATTTCAGGACCTGTTCACTTATTTAAGCATCGAATCTTTAGCCGGAATCCTGAAGTAAAACAGAAATTATCGCTGAAATCGTAATAACAGGCGCAAAGCGTTTCTCACGAAAAGGCCATTAAGGAACAGTCCCAAAATAAGTTCCCGGTTTATCGTAGGGTGCGTCGTGACGCACCAGCCTGTTCATGTGGTAAAAAAGGTGCGTCACGACGCACCCTACAAATTGAATCCATTAAAATAGGGAAGTTATTTCAGGACTATTCC
>WFOZ01000496.1 GCA_015487825.1 Planctomycetaceae bacterium | reverse complement strand
CTGACGAGTTGATTTCTGAAGCGATCACAAAATTTTTATCTCGAAACAAAATTGCGGGCGATCTGGTGGCGATCGGCCTGCCTGCTCAGTCTTCATTGGCACGTTTTATTCAACTTCCTCCTGTTGAAGCGAGCAAAGTAAAGGATATTGTCAAATACGAAGCCAAGCAGCAGATTCCTTTCCCGCTTGAAGATGTTTATTGGGATTTCCAGCAACTCGGCGGTGCTGCTGAAGAGGGCGGATTTGTTCTCGAAGCCGAGGTTGGTATCTTCGCGATGAAGAAGGATCAGGTTCTGCATCAGTTGGAACCGTTCCAGGAAAACAAAGTTGAAGTCGAGTTGATGCAGATTTCTCCTTTGGCTCTATACAGTTTCCTTGCGTACGACAGATTGGGAATTGGGCCGGAAGGTGAAGGAGGACCTGCGAGTGATGATTATGTTGCTGTTCTCGACATGGGAGCAGATCAGTCGACCATTATGGTAACCAACGGGGCGAAGATATGGATTCGCAACATCCCGATCGGCGGCAATCACTTTACTCGTGCCCTGACTAAAGAGATGAAGCTCACTTTCGCCAAGGCTGAGCATCTAAAATGTAATGCGACCAAATCCCCCGATCCGAAGTCTGTATTCCAGGCCCTGAAGCCGGTTTTCAATGATTATCTTTCTGAAGTTCAGCGTTCACTAGGCTATTTTGCCAGCGTGAACTCGGACGGTGAGGTGACGAAAGTTATTGGCTGTGGAAACGGATTCCGCATGGCAGGGTTACAGAAATTTTTGGAACAAAATCTCGATCAGACTGTTGAAAGAGCAGAAACATTCAATCAACTGGCCGGGACGCAGGTTCTTGAAGCACCGTTATTCCGCGAAAATATCATGTCCTTCACAGTCGCCTACGGACTGGCGTTGCAGGGCATGAAAATGTCGCGGGTTAACACGACATTGCTTCCCCCTGAAATCGCTCTGGCTCGGGAAATCAGACGCAAGAAACCGTGGGCTGTCATTACTGCTGCCACTTTGTTACTTGGTCTGGCTCTTTCCACAATTGGTTATGCGAACGCCTGGAAGACAGTCAACAACAAGCCGTGGGACGACAGTCTGCAAACCTCAGCAACTTTGCAGGGGAAATGGGGCGGTTATAAATCGGCATACGGTTCTGCTGATGGGAAATACAATGGTGCCAAAGAGGCAGGGGCGAAACTGGTTGAAGGAGTCAAGGATACAACCTGGATGGAATTCTACCATGCTCTTAACGAATGCCTGCCTCGAGATACTGGTGAATCTCAGGATGAAACTGATATCGAAAAGCAAGACCGGATTATGGTTGAGACAGTCACTGCTGAGAAGAAAGAGGATCTTTCTGAATGGCATGGTAAACTGGAAAATGCAGTGATTCTCCAGACCGAACAGACCGCTTCGGACTGGCATAACATTGATAGCCTCCCTGCACCGGAAGGGGAAGGTTACCTTTTCACTCTTACTGGTGAGCATTATCACCATATTAAGGGGAAGGGAAATACCGATCAGGGAGCTAATTATCTGCTTAATAAAATTCTCCCCAGTCTTCTTGCCTGGCAGAAGAAGAAGGAAGATGGGACTCTCGTTGATGTGCGTAGAATGGGAATAATTTATCCCGTTTTGCTTGAAGCCGTTACCAGACCGTATGAATTGGGGATCAGGTCGAGGCAGATCAAAAGAGGGGCAAGGTATAATGTGTTGAAAGGAAGAAAAAAAACTTCTCCCAACTATCAGGGGGCAGACACCTTTGAACCTGCAATGGAAGAAGGCCCGGCCTTCGGTGGCCTTGGTGTTCCAGGTGGTCTTGGTGCTCCGGGAGGCCCCGGAAGCGGCAATTACAATCAGGGAGGGAATAATACAAGAAATGAAAATATCGAGACGAGAAAAGTTCATCGGACAACTTTTACAATTCAGTTTGTCTGGAAACCTACACCGGTAGAAGAACGTGAACAGAGTGATCCACTTGCTCCGGATTCGGGGGAAGATTCAGGAGAGCAGCAGGCCAGTGAGCAGGTTCCTTCTGAAGAATAAGAACCAGCAGGGCCCATCGTGGTCACAGTCGGAATATGTTAATAACACTTCGCTCCGTAATGTGGGCGGTACAATTCTGTTTGATTTCAGTCACTAACAGAATTTATTGAATCGTAAATTGGGATAAGACTCATGGATAAATTGAAACCTCTTATCGAGCATCATTTCTGGATTCTCTTTTTTGTTGTCCTGCTGCTTCCGGTCATTGGCTGGTGGCCAACTGCCAGCGAGCTCAGTCAACAGACTGAATCCAAGATATCTGCTATCAATAAGGCATTTTCTGATGTACCAGCAGGAAGCCAGGCAAACGATTCATGGAGCAAGAATCTGAATAAAATTGCGGAGAGGGCCGAGGCTCAGAATCATGAACAGCGTCTTTTCCTGTGGGAACGTCAATGGAAAATGATGACCTGGCCAAACACCATGCTGAAAGAGCATCTACCTCAGCAATACCGGGATGTTATTAATCTGACATCTCGCAACGTCTACAAAGGAGACTACGACCTGCAGGTAGAGAAAGTCTGGCTGGCAGCTGATCCATTCGATGCTGAGACAGGTAAGGGAACTGTTCTGTTGGACCTGGGAGCAATTCCGCGTGCAACATTTAACAATCTGACTCCTACTTCAGAAGAACTTTGGGATGCCCAGGAAGATTTATGGTTGCTCGAAAACCTGATGAAGTCGATTCGAGAAGCGAATCAGGGAACAACATTGGTAACCGATTCTGTTGTACGTAGTTTGGATTTGATTGAGCTTGTTGGTGGCCCCGGCAACTATCCCGATGCAGAACCTTCTTCCAGTGGTGGCAGCGATAGCGATGTAGGGACTCTTGGTTTTGGTGGCGATAACGAAGAAGAAATGGCCGGAATGGAAGGTCCCTATTCCGGTGGTGGTAGTGGTGGGGGAGATGGTGGTTTTGGTGCTGGGCGAGGGAAAGTCTCGGCCGGTAGTGTCAGTTTTGATCCTGCTGATGAATTTGGTGAGGAACTGGGGCGCTATATCGATTTCGAAGAGGGCGCAATCTATCGGAAACGCGGTTTTTATCTCGAAGCAATAATCGACCATGAACGCCTTCCCGAATTGTTGGTTGCATTAACAAACAGTAGCTGGCCGGTCACAATTACCCGGGTCCAGATGGCTAAAGTTGATTCCTCGGGATCGCGGACGATGCAGGGAGGAGGATTTCCTGGTGCTAATGGTTCGTTTGACGATGGCGGGGAAGCGATGGAATTTAATGAGTCCGCAAGTCCTTTTGACCCTGGAAGAGGTGTTGGAGGTGGGGGGCTCGGAGTCGGAGGAGCCGGTGCGGCTAGAACAAGCAGAACCAGAACAGGTAAATTTGCTGAGCTGGCAAGAGCAGCTGTTGTTGGAAATAATCTGGCCAAGGTCGCAATCAGTGGTGTTATCTATATCTACAATCCCCCTGAAGTCCTGGAAGGTGGAGAGGCCGATGCTGGATTGGGAGAGACTTCTGACGTGGAAATGATCGAACAGCCGGAACCGGAAACTCCTGCAGAATCGGCAAAGCCTGTTGATCCCAATAAACAGGAAACTCCTTCAAAAGAAGAACCAGCGACTCCTGCCGGGGCAGAGACTGAAACCAAAAAAGATAAAGCCGAATCTGCTTCTGAAAAACCGAAGCCAGTCGAGGCAACTAAGGAAGCCCAGGGGAAACCTGCTTCCGAGCCACCTGCAACGTCTCAATAGATTTTTGCTGATGTTTTTGTTGGTGGTTGCCATGAAAACCGTGATGAATAAAAGTAACGATTTTACCAGTAAGTAAAGGGGTCACTATAATGGCCGGTATAAAAGAAAAATTATCTGCTGAAGGCATCAAAACGTTGCTTCTCAAGCATGGCGAAAAAATTATCCTGGGACTCGTTGCAATGTTTGTGCTGATGAGTTTAGTGGGGACTCAGTGGACATCCTTCAAAAAAGTCCCCGGTGAGCTGACAGATAAACTTTCCCGGGCAGATGAAATCATAGAAAAAAAATCTCCCTGGCCTGAAGAGGAAAAAGCAAAGTATCCTGACTTTAGTCCGAAGGATCAAGTGGCTGAAATGCTGGCCAGCATGAGCTCGGCTCCATTCAGTTATGGAACTCCTTTCTGGACTCCGCCCGGTGGCCAGAAAGAACCTTTCAAAGAACCTGTTTACCTGCCCGTTGTTGATTTAATCGCAAGCCCTGGGCGTACGATGCTTGCGCAACAAAGTGATGAGGAATCTGAAATGGAGGAAGATTCTTCAGAGATGGATGAAGATGCAGACGATGAATCGATGACTGACGAAGACGATGACGAAATTGATGATGATTTCAAAAAACGAAAAACAACAGCAACCGCAGGTGATGGTGCAAACTCATCGATCACTGGAGATATTCCTGCCAGAGGGCTTGGCGGATTATCTTTTGGAGGCGGCATTGGTGCTGGGGGATACGAGCAGGAAATCGCTGTTGATACTGATCCCAACGCTCTGTTAATGGGCTCTTATAATGATGGCGAAGACGATGGGATGGGCATGGGAATGGGAGGCTCTTCTGTCAAGGGAGTTGCAGTACGCTATATCAGTGTTCGAGGAATTTTTGATTTACGGAAGCAGATTCAAAACTATGCCCGTGCATTGCAGACTGACGAACTCTCCGCTGAGAAGATGGTAAAGTTTATCGACTTCAAGCTTGAACGACAGGTAGCGGATTCCCCTCAGGGGCCGTGGGATGGAGAATGGGAACCGGTCGATATTGCCGTCGCTAATGATTACCTTACTCAGGCGCTCGATCACGATCAGGATCCGGTTTCCGCCGAAGTTCGAGATACGGTCATTACCATGCCTCTTCCGGCAAGATTGATGGGAGTCTGGAGAAATAAGGTGAATCATCCCAGTATTAAAAACTTCGAGCTTTCAGATGAAGAAATGCAAGCCGAAGCAATTTTGAACCAGAAGATTATGGAGGAGTATTTCAAAAAGGGAGAAAAAATAGTTCAGGAAATTCCTCCTGGTGGCTTTGCCAAACAGCAGCTTAATATGTCTCAGGTGCAGGGTGATTTTCTCAGTAACGACAGGAATGCCAAGCAACTCAGCAAGAGTATCGAAGAGGAATTTGCAGATGATTCGAAGTTGAATACAAAGCAATTATTGATCGAAAAGATTAAAGAGCAGGTATCTGCAGCGGGTAATTTTGTCCTGTTCAGGTACATCGACTTTGATGTAGAACCAGGAAAGTCGTACAAATACCGTGTCCAGCTTGTGTTAAGGAACCCGAATTTCAATACTCCGGTTGATCAAGTGAATACGCCTTCTGTGGTTGAAGGGCAACTTCGGGAAACTCCTCCCAGCGAGCCGAGCAATGTCGCCTCTGTCGCTGAAGATTACGCCTACTTCCTTTCGCAGGTTCGTCCACCCAGAGGTGCTGCCAGTAAAATTGCAGAGATGCTGGTCTACGAATGGTTTGATGAATCTGGAACCATGATTAAGGGGAAACTGCCGATGGAATTGGGAGATTACATCGGAGGTGTTAAAGATGTGTACGTTTTACGCCCTGATAAAATGACATATGAAAAGGAAGATAAGGTTCCTTTCAAATCGAATGATCTGTTGATTGATGCTTCGCTTGTGGAAAGGCTCGATGGAAAACTGCATGCTGATTTGAAACGACCGCAAGGTCTTTCTCGCCATGAGACTGGGATACCATCGGAAGCTTTAGTGCTTGATCATGAAGGGCATCTCAGATCGATTGATCCGATCAGTCTTGCTTCTCTCCAGAAAAAGTATGAAAGAAATTATACAAGGGAAAAAGAGTCTTTCGAAGATATTAAAGATGCAAAAGAAAAGTCTCTTGCACCTTCTGATCCGGATGGTCTGTTCTCTCCGGATGGAGAGGGTTCCAGCGAGATGATGGAAGAGATGATGGGGCCGGGGATGATGGGAATGGGAACCGGAGCGGAACGATTCCGTGGTCGTAAAGGTAACGCATCAAGATTGAAAGCCAAGGGGGGCAGGAAAGGTTCAAAGAAACGTAGCCGCTAAAGCATTCTATACATTTCAGTATGCAGATTCACCTGCCCCGCTGCCTGAATTGGCACGGGGCATTTTTTTGGCCCCGTTGTTCCTTGCGAAATATCAATAATCGCCACGTTTTCATGGCTGTTTGCAGTATTAATCGCAGGCCCATGTTG
>WFOZ01000495.1 GCA_015487825.1 Planctomycetaceae bacterium | reverse complement strand
CCTTGGGAACGAGGAACAATAACCTGATGAAAATATTCTGAGAAACAATGAAAATGGCTACAGGATAATACGAGAGATAACCGTATTGGAAACCTCTTTTCTCAGGCTGGAAAGCCGAACCTGCTTTTTTGAATATCGAATTATTATCACTGAATATGACAATGTGGAATCAACAACTTAATTCAATCATCCCTTACGGTTTGAGCGGTCGGATCTCTCAGATTGTCGGCATGACCGCGCACATTCGTGGATTGCCTGCTCCTATTGGTTCGCTTTGCAGGATTAACTGTAATCATCGCGAACCGATTGATGCCGAAGTGATTGGCTTGCGTGATCAGGAAATTATTGTTCAGCCCTACGACGATTTAACCGGTGTCAAGCGGGGAGATCTGGTGGAGTTGAGACAGTCATCTATGAAATTACGAGTTGGAGAAGAGTTATTGGGGCGAGTCATTAATGCGCGTGGCGATTTTATCGATGAGAAGTTACCCGCAATTTTGCCTCATGCGGTCTCTTTGCAGTCTCCTCCGATTCCGCCTTTAACACGTCCGCGGATTACCGAAACGATGCAAACCGGCGTACGAGCGATTGATGCTCTTTTGACATGTGGGAAAGGTCAACGACTCGGCATTTTTGCAGGTAGTGGAGTCGGGAAAAGTACATTGCTTGGCCAACTGGCAAAATATGCTTCGGCCGATGTGAATGTTGTTGTGCTTGTTGGCGAACGAGGTCGGGAAGTGCGGGAATTTCTGGAACGCGATCTTGGTCCTGAAGGAATGAAAAAGAGTGTGCTGGTTGTCGCGACCAGTGAAGAATCTGCTTTGCTACGTCGGCGATGCGCCCATGTCGGAACAGCCATAGCAGAATTTTTTCGAGATACAGGAAAAGACGTTCTGTTGATGATGGATAGCGTGACCCGCTATGCCCTGGCGCAGCGGGAAATCGGACTGGCTGGCGGAGAACCTCCTGCCACACGCGGTTTTCCACCATCTGTTTTTTCGCTGCTTCCCCGGTTACTGGAACGAAGCGGAACAACTGAAAAGGGAAGCATCACTGGGTTATACACGGTATTGGTAGAAGGTGATGATACGAATGAACCTGTTTCTGATGCAGTACGTGGGATTCTTGACGGGCATATCGTCCTGTCACGCGATCTGGCTCACAAAGCGCATTGGCCTGCGATTGATGTCCTGGGAAGCATCAGCCGTTTGATGAATGAACTGGTGACGGCTGAGCACCTTGAAGCCGCTCAGCAACTTAAACAGCTGTTGGCTGCTTATCGTCAATCTGAAGATTTAATAAATATCGGTGCTTATCAGCACGGTTCCAATCGCCTTGTGGATCGAGCCATTCAATTGAAATCTAATATCGATCAGTTTTTGCAGCAGGGACCGACAACGCATACAGAAATTGATCAGACGATTCAGAAGTTAGTTCAGTTGTCGTCACAGATGGATGTTAATCAACAGGTTGCAATGGCATCCTGAGAAGTGAGAAACTTGTGATGCAAACACCAATTGATGTACAGCACTTTCTGGCATTTCGTTAGTGGAAAACTATGAGAAGTAATCAACATTAATTCGGAAGATTGACACAAGATGGCAAAATTCAAATTCCGACTTGATTCCCTGGTGAAGTATCGAGAGTTTCAGCGTGATCAATGCAGACAGGTGCTGGCGGATGTTCTCAAGCAGGAAGCCGCATTTCTGAAAGAGATTAATCTGGCACAAATTGAACGGGAAGAAGTCAGCGAGGAGATTCGAAAAGGGAGTGCCGAAGGAGAAGTCGATGTCCAGCACAATGCCTCTCGAAGGTTCTACCTTACTCAAATTGATCAGAAAGTTCGGCAGGTTCAGTTACAGCTGGAACAAATCAGACAACAGATTGAACTGTGTAGAAAAGCAGTTCAACAGGCAGATGCAGCCGTTAAAGCACTGGAACAGTTGAAGCAAACACGTTTACAGAAACATGAATACCTACAAGCAAAGCAACTCGAAGTAGAAATGCAGGATACCTGGAGCGCAACTCAGCAAATTAACTTTTGAAATAAGCAACACTCACTTTTTTTGTATTGGGTTTTGTTGATAACCCCCTCATCCGAATTATTCATCAGCCGCTGGGCGATAGCCCACGGTTCGTTTCATCGTTATATGAACCGGACGCCTATGCGTTGCGGCTGATTTGTGCGGTGTTTTAGGTGAAATGGCCGTAAGTCCTTATGTTACTACATGTTTTGACGAATGCTGATATGTTCGTGCATAATCCAGGCATAAGCTTTAATTAGGAATGTAGGTCAGGCTGTGCCTGACGACATGAATGCTTGGTTTCTTTGTCGTCGTAACATGTTTCTGTTAGATTGGTTATGTCATTTTAGATTGAATTGGACAGAATAAACTCAGCCTGTTTTCGTCAGGCACAGCCTAGCCTACGACTTTATCAGCAAGCCCAAATTAATACAGGAATTTTCTCATGTTTCGCATTCTGGGAATGGTTATATCCATTTTTTGCACCGCAACAGTGCTGACAGGATTTGTTGCGCTGGCAATTGTGTGGGGGCAGGGGAATCTGACTCGTGAAACCGGTGAAAATATCGTTTCGATACTAAAGGGAGAGCCGATTACAGTTGATGAAGAATCACTCGAAGAGCAGCAGGAAGTCCCTTCCTACAAAGATATCGTAAAGGCTCGTGCAGCCAGGATATTAAGTATTGCCGCTCGAGAAAGTGAATTGACTATTTTTCAACAGGCGATTGAAGATCAGGTAAAATATATCACAAGTGAACGTGGGAAGCTTGAACAGAATAGAGAGGCATTTCGGGCGGAACTGAAGCAGGAGCAGGAGAAAATTACCTCTGAGGCGATTGTCCAGGCGCGAGGAATTCTTCTGAAAATGGATCCGGAATCTGCGGTTGAAAAGTTGGCAACTCTTGACGTAACTGATGCTGTAGTATTACTTAAGGGCATGCCAGAGAAAGATGCAGCCCGGGTTCTTGACCAATTTCGTCAAAGAATTAATGGGAAAGACCCGATTGAAAGGGTGAAAAAAGCCGAAGAAATATACAAGGCAATTTACAAAGGCAATCCGCTCATCAATCCTGTCGAAAAATCTTTGCAGGCGATGGAGGATCAAGGGGCAGGTGCGGCAATGTTGAGGTAGGTGTCGCTGAGTTGGTTGGCTTCGGATAATTGTCTGGAAATCGTCGATACAAACAAAGAGGCTGGCAAGGATGCCGGGCCGCTTTGGATGGTCGACGGGATGTCTTCACGGATAATCTTCCGTTGTATTCTTTCGAGGCTCAAGGACGATGCCACGTAATAAAATTCTGCCTCCTGTCTCTTTTGTGACGGATCTTTCAAATTCCGGCAACAGCCTGATTCAGAATTTGTTTGATAAACCGCTGCAGGAGACAAACGGAGATCGCCCTCGCTCTTTTGGGGAGCGTTTGCGCTCGCAGTCAGTCGATTCTCAGCGGGATCGAACTTCGACGACGGTTGCCCCTAAGCCAGTTCAGCAGAACAGAGAAACCGTTAGTCGGACGGAACGACTGGAGTTGCCACGACGAAGACCGCCTGAGAATCGCATTGCCGAATCCAGAGTTTATCGCGATAAATCAGACGATAACCTGAAGACATCCCGGGCAGAGAGCAGTCTCAATCCAACGCCGACGAGTGTTACCGAGGATGAAGCAGTAAATCGTACGGAACGTTCTTCAGACGATTCAAGTCAATCTGTCGTGCAGCAGCCGGCTCCTGCCGATTCGCAAGACAGGATCGAGAATGAAGAAGAGCAGGGGGCTGAAGAACTTGCACAACAGCCAGGTGTTGAAATTGCCAATGAAGATTCCGACACCGGAGAAGTTCCAGCAACTTTGGTAAAACATGTCATAGAGAGTATCAGGCAAAATGGAGAGCTTGCCGATGCGGAAGATAATCGCGGTTTGCAGGCAGACGAAGCAAACCTTCCTCCTGCAGTGTTGAGTGGTCTTGCTAATGCTTTACAGGGACAGGTTCCGGTTCAGCAGGAAGTTGATAAAGAGCAGGCATCTGCAATTCAGGATGAAGAGACGGCACAAAACATACAGCAGGGAAATTCTACTTCCAATTCGCAGCAGCAGGGAGATCCTACCGAGGAGATTGTTGCTGCAATTGATCCTGAAGTGACAGATCAGAATTCGCAGCTCAACGAGCAGACTTCCTCTGAATCGAATCAACAGAAGAAAGCTGTTATCGACACAGAACTGGCTGCGCAGGCAGTATCTGAGCAGGTTTCGCCAACTGGCACAGAAGTGATTTCTGAACTTAATGCTGATACAAAGGGTACCTTAGAGCAGGATACAGGAAGTAGTCGTCAGAGTGATGTCGTGAATGAGCAGGCAGAGTCTTCACATAATCAGAATGTAAACGGCGAGCAAGAGCAGTTGGATGATGCTTCATCTGATCGACAGGTTTCACAGGGATTAAAACCTGTCGATCAGTCGGAGAACGCTGGCTCTGGTGAAGTGGTTGAAGAATCTTCGCAACAGCAGAAACCAGCATCTGCGGCTGTTGGTAATACTGTTCAGCAAGGGCGGGAGAAGGATACTGAAGTTATACAGAGTGTTTCTGTCAAAGAGTTGCCTGCAGATGAAACAGCCACGCAGGAAACTGAGGAGAATTCTTCCAATTCTGAATCCGGTCAGGTGAGTTCGACAACCGGGGCGGCCTCTCAATATACCCAGCAGTACGGACAGGCTGTCTCTGAGGGGACGTCTTCTTCAAAGCAGTCGAATGACAGTAACGTGAGCAGGGTAATCGAAACATCTGCAGTAGATAAACTCTCTGAAGTTGTTGGGCAGGTCTCTGTGAATGAAACGACAGATGGAGCCCGGACGCAGAAGTCTGTTCAGATTGACTCTCTTTCTGCAGTCTCAACAACTGCTGCCCGCTCTTCCGGTGAAACTCCCGCAACCGCACAGGCTCGACCTGTTTTGGATATGACACGTTCAGATATGAGTCAGAAATTGTCCTCGTTTATTCAGCAGGCAAGTGAAAGCGGTAAGGCGATGCGAATTCGTCTTGATCCACCTGAGTTGGGCTCGCTGCAAATTGAAGTCGGCAGAGTGAACGGGCAGATCGTAGCCCGCATTGAAGTTGATAACCCAACCGCCCGGGCGCTGGTTTTTGAACAGCTGCAAATGCTGAGAGATTCCCTGCAACAACAGGGACTACGGGTTGATCGTCTGGAAGTAGAAATTAACGAAAATCTTTCTCGTGAATTCGGTTCTGATCAATCCGCAGAGCAACGATCCGAAGAACAACAGCAGCGATTTGCCGAAGAGACCGATTTCGCTGCGGAAAGCAAACAGGGCGATCAAAACGGGCAGGCTGAAGATGAAGCAAATTTAAATCCACAAAATACCCAGGTTATAGGCGTGAGTGAAATTGATGTCCAGATTTAATTTGCAGAGAGATTCAACACGTCGTTCAAAGTAAAATATCTCATTGAGTTTGTTTGATATAAAAGGTAACTCTCATGGCAGACATTAGCACAGTAGCAAGTCCGACAGGGCAGAGTATCAATATCGTTGATGATAAGGAACAGGGCTTCAACGCTTTAGATTCCGATGCGTTTATGAAATTGCTGATTACACAATTACAAAACCAGGACCCTACTGAACCAACCAGTAATGAACAACTTTTGACACAGCTTTCACAGATGAGAAGCCTGCAGGCATCTGTGGAACTGGAAGATACAATCAAGCTGCTTTCCGATAGTCAGTCTTCTGCTGCCACAGCTGCATTTGCTTCGTCTTCCGCCTCGCTGATTGGAAGAGTTGTTACCGCAACAACAGACCAGGGAGAAACAATAGAAGGAGAAGTTGATCGGGCTATTCTGCGGGACGGGAAGGCATTTGTTGGTATTGGGGATATTGAAGTGCCTATTGAAAATATAACCTCCGTACGAGGACAGGTGGCTACACCTTAGCTGGACAGCGCCAGGTTCAACGCGTTCCCAAGCTGCTGCTTGGGAACGCACGGCTGGGAAGGTCCTCCTTCTCACGTGTTTTCGTTCGTTTGAGATGATTTCTGACTCTACCGGATTCTATGTGTCAGTAATTTCAATACTTTTTCTTATTGGCTGAAGGCCCAAAAAAGTAGGACTCGACGTAACTATTCAGTGATGAGTGATTTTGCAGTAAGTCAGGTTGCCCGTAGGGTCCGCTATTGCGGACCACGATGGGAGGTGGATCCTCCTATTTCTGCGGTGGTCCGCAATAGCGGACCCTACAAACAACATTAATTTCTGCAATAACCAAACATTGCAGAATAGTTACGATCATTTTGACTTTCGGAATCAATATGATTCCGGCTGGCATGGCTGATAGGTTTTAGAGGCCGTAGTCAAATGAATACATTGAAACAGATGCAAGCCGTAAAGAAGTTGGCTGTTCGTAATACAATAGGAAAAGAATGCGGATTGTGAGGTCTATGTGCCGATACTGGTAGAGACTCACATTTTGTGAGCGTTTTGCTCTATTGACCAATGGGTTAATTCGGGGGGTGAAATTTCTTATTTAGCATGGGGGTGCTGAATACAGGGAATTGAAAATGCGGCTGCGTTTTCAGGTATTCAGCTTACAAAATATAATGGACCGCAGCAGGCGTTTCGGTTGACCGAGGCGTTTGTCAGGGAAGATTAACTGTCTGGGGGGACAATAATGGGATTAACTTCTGCGCTGACTACTTCGCTCAATGGATTGGCTTTGAATGAGCAGACCATTGATGTATTAGGCAATAACATCGCCAATGCAGGGACGAACGGTTTCAAGGCTTCTTCGGTGTTGTTTCAAACACAGCTTTCACGAACGATGTCTGTCGGTTCCCGTCCGACGGCTAACGATGGCGGAACCAATCCAAGGCAAACTGGATTAGGGGCAACCACTTCTGCTGTGATTAAAGACTTTTCGCAGGGGAGTATCACGAACTCGACTTCTCCTTCGGACCTCGCGATTCAGGGAGACGGGTTTTTCATTCTGAATGGTCGTGACGGGAACGTTTACACCCGGGCTGGTAACTTCAACCTGAACAGCGAAGATATTCTCACTGCTGCGAACGGCTTGCGTGTGCAAGGGTATGGAGTCGATCAGGATTTTAATCTGGTGACGACGCAGTTAACCGATATCACGATTCCGGTTGGAGATCTTGTTGTCGCTCAGCAAACTCGAAATGTTGCCATGAGTGGAGCTTTGCTTTCAACAGGTGAAGTGGCTACGCAAGGGACGATACTGGCGACGGATTCTGCTTTTACAGATGTTTCGGGGAGTAACTTTGCAACAGATCCAGCCTCCTCTGCGACCCTCCTGTCTTCTCTCTATAAAGATGGAGAAACAACGGCTTTATTCAGCGATGGAGATGTTATCTCTTTCGCTCCCCGTAAAGGTGGGCGCGTGCTTGAGACTCAAACGCTAACAGTCGTTGGAGCTTCAACAACTCTGGCTGATTTAATGACGTTGATGGATAATACAATCGGTATCCACAGTGATGGAGGAGTATCTATACCACAGGAAGGAGGTGTTGATCCGCAAGTTCGTCTCAATGCCAATGGAGAGATTGAAGTTATTGGGAACCGTGGAACGATCAATGAGATTGACATCACTCTCGGCGATTTGGTAGTCAACAACGGAACAACGACGGCGACGCTGGATGTTCCATTTTCGAAATCGCAATCAGCAGATGGAGAAAGTGCGATCACCGATATTATCGTCTTTGATTCTCTGGGCCAGGAAGTGAATGTGAAACTGACAACTTATTTGGAAGCGCGAGATGGGACCTCATCAACCTTCCGTTATTTTGCCGAGAGTGTCGATGACAGTGATGCAGATGTGGTCATTGGAGATGGTTCGTTTGTTTTTGACAGCCAGGGAAAAATATCTTCCGGTCTGACTGATCAATTCAGTATTGATCGGTCCAATACGGCTGCTTCCAACATGCAGGTGACGATTGATTTCTCGAATCTTTCAGGAATTTCAACCGCATCGGCTGGTTCTGCCCTTACTTTGCAGACACAGGATGGCTCGAACCCCGGAACATTATCCCGGTTTGTCCTGGATGAAGCGGGAGTGATTAACGGAATTTTTGATAACGGAATTATCCGAACGCTGGGACAGATCACTCTGGCCCGGTTTTCCAATCCACAAGGATTACTGGAAAATGGAAGCACAACATTCCTGGAAGGAGTCAGTTCCGGTTCGCCATTTTTGGTAACCCCTGGAAACTTCGGCGCGGGAACGATTCGAGCCGGGGCGATTGAACTTTCGAATACCGATATCGGTCGAAACCTGGTTGATCTCATTATCGCTTCGACAAATTATCGAGGAAATTCCCGTGTTATTTCATCGGTTCAGCAACTGATCGATGAACTTCTGGTTCTTGGACGATAGGAAGAATAGAGACAGCGGCAAGGCGTTAGCCGTCAGTAATCATCAAATGCCAGCTGGTCTCGCTGCAGGCTAAGCGTCGTATCGGCGGCTGATGCCTTGCCGCTTACAATATCTCATCATATTAAAAAGACGTGAGGGAACTCGCGATGATTAAGTTGACAAAACTGAATGGAGAGCACTTTGTTCTCAATGCCGATCTGATCCGATATATCGAATCTCGCCCAGATACGTTTATCACGTTAACAACAGACGATCGCATTATTGTGCAGGAAAGTGTTGATGATGTTATTCAAAAGAGTGTGGAATACTCCCGAGCCATAAGGACGATTCCCGGCCTGACGTAGTGTAAAAGTTCTGTAAGGATTTCTTCGGTTATGGATAAGGCGACTGTTGGCGGAATTATAATGGCATTCGGGCTGCTTGCGCTCGCCGTTATGCTTGCGCCTGGTGGTAATTTCATTGCCTTTTGGGATGCTGCTTCTGCTGCGGTGGTTATTGGAGGTGCCATTGCTGCAATTTGCATTGCGTTTCCTCTGGGGGCGTTGTTTCTTATCCCCGGCGTGGTCATGAAAGTGGTCTTTCCGAAATCTAAAGACCTGAAACCGGTGATCAGACAACTGGTGGAGTTTTCTGAAATTGCAAGGCGTGATGGAATTCTGGCCCTGGAGGGTAAAACGGAAGAGATTGAAGATCCGTTTATTCTGCTTGGTATTCAGATGGCTGTTGATGGAACCGATGCTGAGTTGATGGAAGCGGTTCTGCGAACAGAAATGGAGGCTATTTCCGCCCGTCATAAAACGGGGAAATCGTTAATGGAAACCGGTGGGCGATACGCCCCTGCTTTCGGAATGATCGGAACATTAATGGGGTTGATTATCATGCTCGGGAATATGGACGACCCGGCAGCGATTGGTCCCGGTATGGCGGTCGCGTTGATTACCACATTGTATGGTGCGATGGTCTCGAATATTATCTTTTTACCTTTTGCAGACAAGCTTGCATTTTACACCAAAGGAGAGATGCAAATCCGGGAAGTTATCGTCAGAGGAATTCTTTCGATCCAGGATGGAGATAATCCCAGAGTGTTGGAACAGAAATTAAACACGTTCCTGCCGGTGAGTCAGCGGGAAACTGAAGATAGTGAAGCCGCTTGATGGAACCTTGATACTGTAAGTGCAGGCAGGTGAGTTGCAGAGTGGAATCGGCCAGTCGGGGATGGTTTTTCCGGTTGGTATGTTACGGAAGTAACGAGGTATTCAGATGGCGGAAATAGAAGAAGACGAACCGCCTGGCGTTCCCGAGTGGGTTGTTACCTACGGCGACATGATGTCGTTACTGCTGACCTTCTTTATCATGCTGGTTTCGATGAGTGAGATGAAGCAGGATGGTGCGATGCGCGCTATGCTGGATGCGATCAAGCAGAGCTTTGGAAATCAGCCGATTACTATCAGCGGTGTTCCCGGGCCGTCAATGCAAACCAACAGTTATTACAAAAATATGGTTTCCAATGGG
This sequence comes from Planctomycetaceae bacterium, assembly GCA_015487825.1. Taxonomy (GTDB): domain Bacteria; phylum Planctomycetota; class Planctomycetia; order Planctomycetales; family Planctomycetaceae; genus Rubinisphaera. Next base: position 1,228 of record WFOZ01000495.1, on the reverse strand, counting down.
CGGCGTTCCGAATCCGATGTTAATAAAGGAAGTAAAGATTCTGAAGGGAATCTCGGAGAGAACAGCACTGTTGATCGGATCAATCATGGTACAGTGGTTACTATTGGTGGGCCTTCCATGTTTGCCCCGTTTGATGCCGAATTGAATGATGATATTAGAATGCGTCTCGACATTCTAGCTGATATTATTCGCAATCGCCCGAATCGCATCTGTATTCGTGGCCATAGTTCGCCAGAACCGCTTCCCGCTGGTAGTCCGTATCGGGATCAGTTCGAACTCTCTTACGCCCGTGCCAGGGCTGTTGCTGATTATTTCATCTCTGAAAAGAAGATCCCACAGGATCGAATAATTGTCGGTGCTGCTGGCGATACCGAACAGAGGATGATGACACGCAACTCAAAAATGCAATCTCAAAATCATCGGGTTGACGTATTTTTGATTGACGCGATATAACTCCCATATATCTTCATTTTGCCCCCATTTTTTGACAGTATGGGCAATTTGCGTCAAGTAGAGTCTCTTCAGTTCGTTTTTCATGCTGTTTATAGTTTGGAATTCTGAAAGATTAGAGCATTTCAACATACAATCTGAACTTTTGACATCAGGGAGGATGTCTTATGGCTACAGATGCTCCGGAAGAAGCAGCCCCAGCAGTGGAAGAAGAGCAGGAGGAAAAGAAGTCCTCCGGGTTCTGGGTGAAATTTGCTGCTGTTGCCGGGTTACTGCTTCTTGTAATGGCTGGCGAGTTTGCGATGCTGTTTTTCCTGTTTGGGGCATCCAGCGACAGCGATATCGACCCTAAGGATCCTGAGATTCTAAAAGCTGAAGAGCTTGAAGATACGGATGTTGTGGAAATTGAAATTGCTTCGTTCAATTGCACGAATACATTGTCGGCGCAGGGGCAGATTATCCATATTACTTTCGACTTGTGTGTTGAAGTTCCCCGGAATCTGAGTGAAAATTTTACATTTGCCAAAAAGGATCATAAAAACCGAATTAAACAGGCCGTCAGTACAATTATTAGAAATGCGGGAACTGAGGAATTGAATGACCCTCATTCAAGTACGATTAAAAGACAGATTCGTGAGGAGATTAATAAAATATTGAATCAGAGTTACGTCACTTCGGTACTAATTACTGAGTTTCGGGCAATGGAACAATAATTATTGTCTTTGGAGTGTCTGAAGTAAGACAAGTGGCGTGTTAAATCTGTCTCTTATACACATCT
>WFOZ01000494.1 GCA_015487825.1 Planctomycetaceae bacterium | reverse complement strand
CTCCCAGCGTGGTCCGCAATAGCGGACCCTACGCCAACGCTGAATAGTTACCAATAGAGAAAAACATGACCACATCGTCATAATTCACACTACAGAATCTGTATAGGCGAAGCCCACAAAACTGGTCAAATGTCACCCTCCCTGAGATACAGGGGGTTGAATTGTTATTTCCCTGTCTGTACGATGAGGCTGTAATTTGCCATAAAACATCGCAGGCGGAGGGGTGAGTTGCTACGATGGTGGATAGTAAAACTAAGGAACGCTTTCCAATAAATAATCTCATACGGGAATTTCGAACCGGCTCACAGGAGGCATTTGTAGAGGTTGTTGCGCGATTTGGTCCTCGAATAGCCGAATTTTTGAGATTGCATCAAAAAAAGTCTGTTCGTGATAAGATCAGCGAAGAGGATCTGCTTCAGGAATTCTGGCGTACACTTCTAAGATGCCGTTATACAATTCCCAAGGTAGATAGTGATGATGAATTTGAAAGGCTTCTCAACTGTATTGCCAAAAGACAAATCCGGAAACAGACCCGCAAATATGCAGGGACGCAGGCGCGTGACACTTCCAGAGAAGAAGAGACTGATGCTCCAATAGTGGACAGGAAAAAATCGACTCCAAGCTCCGATCTGATTGCAAAAGAGCTGCTCGATACAATAGCAGGCACCGCAACGGCTCATGAAAGCATGATCGTCGAACTTAAGATTGATGGTTTTTCAAATACCGAAATAGCAAAACGTACAGGTACTACTGAAGTTCATATTAGAAGAGTCCTGTCTCGGTTACGGCAAACTGTGTCAGAAGGTTAGCAGTTTCGATAATGGGTGGGGAGAAATTTTAATGGGAAGGTTAACGGAGATAATCCTGGAATGGCCTGATGATTTTCCGCTCGACGCTCAGCAAATTCTGAACCAGCATCCAGGTTTACGAGATGATTCTACCGCCGTAATTACCTTGGCAATGGAAGAATATATAGATCGCTGGGAACGTGGTGAAAAAGCTACGGCTAGCAAATTTGCAGCCCGTTTTCCTTCGGTTGAGAGTCTCCTTCTTAAACGCCTGGAGCAAATTGATTTGCTCGGAAAAGATACTGCTGCCCCTCCCTGGCCTAAAACAGGAAAAATTTTCCAGGGATTTTACATTGATGAATTATTAGGAATTGGCTCATTTTCCCGGGTCTATCTCTGTCGGCAGCAGGATTTGTATGATCGACCGGTTGTCCTCAAAGTTACTACGGACACCGTTCAGGAATTTGAAATGCTGGCTCGTCTTTCCCATCCGGGAATTACAACGCTGCATTCCTCTCATTTTGATCCGTCTACAGGTTTCAATGCCTGCTGTCAAAAGTTCTTCTCCTGTTGGACAGCAGCCGATTTACTCACTCAATACCACTGTTCAAAGCCAGACGAAATTACGGATACTTGGCAACTGGATCGGATTGATTATCACAAGGTTGTTATTTCTCTCATTATTGAAGTTGCTGATGCTTTAGCGTATGCACACGATAACGGAGTTCTTCACAATGATATCAAACCTTCGAACCTGTTGGTTTCAGACGATTTTCATGCTCAGTTGATTGATTTTAATGCTTCGTCCCGACTGGGTGATGTTATCGCAGACCGTTTCATCGGAACGCTTCCCTACCTGCCTCCGGAAATCCTGAAGGCGATTGCAAAGTCGGAAACAGCCACGTTAAAGCCAAATCGACAAACAGATATCTATGCTCTTGCTGTTTGTTGCTACGAAATGCTGACTGGACGACTCCCATTTGAGCCGCCTGCTCCTCAAACAGGATTTGTTGAATCCTGTAAGCATCTGATACGGCAGCATGACAGTACACTCAAGCCGATTTTCTCTCATCAGGTTATGAAAGTTCTACAGCGAGCTTTATCCTGCAATAAAGAGGAACGCTACAATTCCGCTATTGAGTTCGCACAGGATCTTCAGCAAGCAGTACAGCCGAAAACATATCAGAAAGTTCTGCTGGCATTCAGAAAGAAAAAAATTGGGACCGTTGTAAAGTATTCTGCTGCCTTGCTGTTGATGGCGGCCCTTTTAATT
>WFOZ01000493.1 GCA_015487825.1 Planctomycetaceae bacterium | reverse complement strand
ACATACACTGAGCGATACAGACCTCATCGAGAAGGTTACAGGTTTGTTAGCCGAAACAATAGAAAAACCTCAACAATCGTCATAACCGTAACAGTCTTCTCAAAAACTCACTGCGATTGTTTCAACGTCTTTCGACAATGCTCTCACAGGCAGGATTTGCAACATAAGATTATCTAAGAAGGTATTTTAGGTACAGTCCCGAAATAAGTTCCCGGTTTATCGTAGGGTGCGTCATGACACACCAGCCTGTTCATGTGGTGAAAAAGGTGCGTCGTGGCGCACCCTACAAATTGAATCCATTAAAATAGGGAAGTTATTTCAGGACTGTTCCTTAAGATCAGACTGCTGAATGATTGTTGCTAACGCCTCTTTCCCCAGGAAACGCGAATGAAAATTCTATTAACTCTTGCATTCATATCTCGAGAAACAGTTTTGCTGCTTGCTGCTATCCCTGTTTCACTTGCGGTAGGGTTTGCATTGGGGCTGTTATACGAGCGGTGGTACAATTTTTCCGCAGTACAACGAATGACGAAACGTTTTGACAAACTGTTCCTGGCAGTTTCAAAATCTCTGGATAAAGCTGAGCGTGCCTGCCGGGTTTTTAATCAGCACCCGCAATGCCGGGAACTTAATCCGAAACAACGTGCAGCAATGCAGTCTCTGAGCGGCAAACTAACCGGAGAGTTAAAACAAATTTCTGCGGCATGTGAAAATCTTGCGGATCAGAAAAAAGCGAATCGCTCGAACTCATCCAGCAAACCGGAGAAAAAGAAATTAAAGCCGTTTCACTTACCTGACTGGTCATTAATACCGAAGGATGCGAGAACCGACTTCCCCGATGCAACCGCCTACCAGAGTAATCTTGAATTACTGCTTGCAGCGATGCAGCAGACCGATTCTCAAAGTGCTGTGTTGTTTGTTAAACTCGATCATTACTCCCGTCATGCCCAAACATATGGCGGACAAACTGCAGATGCATTCCTGAAAAAAACCGCTTCGATTGTATTGAGGAAACTCCGACAGCAGGATTTCATCGCTCAGATTACTGACGATTTGCTGATTGCGATCATCCCTGATATTCAATCCGCATCAATGCAACAGATGGCAGGCAATGCCCGTAAAGCAGTTCGCGCGCATCGATTTATCAATCCGGAATCTGAACAGGAAGTTTTTGTCACCGCTTCCTTCAGTTATACGATGTTTGGAGAATTAATTGCGAAAAACGATTCCCCCGAACAGGAACTATGGGACCGCTGTCAGAACGCATTGGCTGCTTCCCAAAAACAGGGACGATGCCAACTTCACGAAATGACTGACATGGGTATTTCCCGTCTGATTGCAGGCTAAACTCCGCACGACAGCTTTCGCAAACCGTCCGCATATCGCTGATTTAATATTTCAACTTTTGCTCTCCACAGGCCCCTTTCAACAGGCCAAAGGAGATTCCATAAAAGGTTGGAGGTCCCCTCTTGCTTATTTTCGAGAAATGTAACATTTCAGCGAACTGAAGCAATACAGAATAGTTTTACCCCAGCACGGCTGGTTCATTCTGATAGCCGTAACCAAACTGATATTTTTCTATAATTTGTGTACCGTTCGCAAACTTTTTACGTTAGTAGCACGGATGATAAATAATAAAATTGGTAACTACTCAGCGTTGGCGTAGGGTCCGCTATTGCGGACCACGATGGGAAGTGGAGCCTCCTGTTTCTGCGGTGGTCCGCGGGTAGCGGACCCTACAAACACCCTGAATTTCTGCAATAACCAAACATCGCTGAATAGTTACTAAACTTGACTGGAAACTACCGCCCGTTAATTCAGGGAGGCAACAGTTTCATCGTAACGATTCAGCTCAGAGTGGTTGAGGTCAGGTTGTTTTAGACAACCTGGCTCTCAGTGTTCTCTGTGACTCTGTGGTAAATATTTTTGACATGCTTCAGATAGCTGGAGCATTACCGAGAAATTTATTTCCAACAATATCCCGGGGTTAAACGTAATAATTCAGTTGAAATGGTACAAAAAACCGAATTACGATGTTGGACAATACAGTCCGGAATCTCCAGAACCTGTTTATGGATAACGGGTTGTATTTTCTATTTTAACTGCATATTGCCCCATCGACTTCAATTCGTTACCATTTACATGAGGTAGGAGGATCAGGGAAGATACTGATGGCCCAGAGTCTGGGGCGTCGGCGGTTTTACGGGGCGAACTCGTCGCAATTAAATCGCTTTGCTATCCCAGCACGTTGGAAGGTGCGTCCCCGATTCCTTTCCCTCCGTTTATCTCGTTAGATTTATTATGTCATCGCAAAATCAAAGCACTTGGGAATCGCTCATGAAGTCTCCTACCTTTCGTCGAATTGCAGTCTTGTCTCTCATTGGTGTCTGTCTGATTGTTACAACAATCGCTGCCCAGCAGTTTAATGGAAATGCAGGAGGGGATAGCAAGACGGCACGCCTTGTCTGTAAAATGATTGAGCGATACCACATTGGCCAGTCGCAGGTGAACGACGAAATTTCATCCCGACTTTTCGACCGGTTTATTAAAGACCTCGATCCCAACAAGCTTTATTTTATTGAATCCGATATCAAGAAGCTCAATGTCCTGCGTAAAACGCTTGATGACAAACTGAAAAATGGCGATGTGCAGTTTGCTCAGGATGTTTTCGCCATGTACCTTAATGCGATGGTTAAACAAACTGCTTATGCCCAGAAGTTAATCGATCAGAAACACGACTTTACTGTTGACGAAGAAATGACAACAGATGCAGACGATCTTCCCTGGGCAAAAACTCAGGACGAACTGAACGAACGCTGGAGAAAACGGGTAAAATACGAATTGCTCGATTTGAAGCTGGAAGAGGAAGACCTCGAAAAAGCACATGAAAAATTACACCGTCGATATCGCACAATTTCCAGTAATCTGCGTCTGACTGATAAACATGAAATTACCGAGATGTATCTGACGGCGCTGGCTCGTTGCTTCGATCCGCATTCCAGTTATATGTCTCCTCGAACTCTCGAAGATTTTCAGATTAACATGCGGCTTTCTCTGGATGGAATCGGTGCTCAGCTTCGATATGACGATGGTTACACCGTTGTTGCTGAAATCGTCCCCGGCGGAGCTGCTGACAGCGATGGACGACTTGAACCGGGAGATAAAATTGTTGCTGTTGGTCAGGAAACCGGTGATTTTGTCGACATTGTTGAAATGAAACTGAAGGATGTTGTCCAGTTGATTCGCGGCAAAAGAGGAACAACCGTTCGCCTGAAAGTCAAAAAAGCGGATAGTGATGAACAGGAAACGTATGCCATGGTTCGTCAGAAAATTGAACTGAAACAGTCTGAGGTCAAAGGAGAAATCATTAATGGTTCCAACGCAGATAGTAAACAGCGTATAGGACGCGATGTTAAAATCGGCGTTATCAAAATCCCTTCGTTCTACCGCGATTTTGAAGGGGCCCAACGCGGTGCCAAAGATTTCAAAAGCACGGAAAAAGATGTCCGGAAAGTTCTGGCTGATTTCGAATCCCAGGGAGGTGTGGATGCAGTCGTTATTGATCTACGAAACAACGGCGGAGGGGCATTAAGTGAAGCAATCGGGGTTTCCGGTTTGTTCATCAAGAAAGGGCCGGTCGTACAGGTGAAAGAGCTTGATGGAACAATTCGTTCACATCAGGATGACAACCCGGATCTTGTTTACGAGGGCCCGCTGGTTGTCATCTGCAACCGGCTTTCCGCATCTGCTTCTGAAATTTTTGCGGGTGTCATTAAAGACTATCATCGTGGAATAATTGTGGGAGACACGACAACGCATGGCAAAGGTACAGTGCAGAATGTAATGCCTGTTTCCGACCCCAGCATCCGACTGCGACTTTTCCGTACTCAGGCTGATCTGGGAGCGCTGAAACTCACAATTCAACAGTTTTATCGCGTCAACGGCGACAGTACGCAAAACCGTGGTGTCCGTTCAGACGTTGTTCTTCCTTCACGGATTGATCATATGGATCTGGGGGAATCTTTTCTTGATAACGCCCTGGCTTTTGATCGAATCCCTGATGCGGCAAATGTTTATAACGTAGCCATGACAAGTGGCCCGGTTATCAATCGCCTCAAGCAGGAAAGCGAGAAACGAATCGCAGCGAATGAAGATTTCAAGAAAGTCCAAAAACAGATTGACCGTTACGTCAAACGAAAAAATCGTAAGTCGGTTAGCCTGAATGAAAAAGTTCTTGGCGCTCAACGTAAATTAGAGGAAGACGAACTGGAAGCACTCTTCCCCGAACAAGCCAGGAAAAACAAAGATAAAGACAAGAAGAAAAAAGAGGAAAAGGAAATCTTCCCTAAAGGCTACTACAATGACGAAATCCTGCATATTACCGCAGATTACGCCGCATTGTTAAAACAGGCGAAAGTTGTTCAGGGACGATAACCTTTTTTATTAAACTAAAACCAAACGCAGTCTTTCAACAGAGACTGCGTTTTTTTACGCTCGCTGACTTGTCAATCCTGGAACAACAGAAAGCCTCAGAGCTACGAGAAGCAAGGCAACTTCCGATATGAACAGGAGTTACGTCCATGCAGTTTCACTCCTTGGCATTCCTGTTTCATAACGAAACGTTAAGCAGTGCTGACTATATGGTGGACTCGCCCGTTTAATCCGGATAGACTTTTCAGAAGGGGCCCCCTTGAGAACAATACTGCTATTTTCGGAGATTACCTGTGATTGCATTCCGCTCTATTATTCGAAACTCAATTCTTCTGGCTGGCATGTTGGTCAGCTTTTCTACAACAGCTCTTATTGCAGAAAATCACTGGATTTCTCTCACTTCAAGGCTTCGCCCGGTCCATGAAAGTCTGAACCAAAAACAGGAACCGTTTGAGATTACCGGACAATTCGATTTGCCCATCGATGGTCGCCTGCAACATATTGAACTTTCCTTGTCCCGACTTGGCCCTGATGCATTTGATTTAAGCTGTACACACAAGGATTTTTCCCTACAGATTCAGCGGCGAAAAGATGTTACTGTTTTTGCATTGCCTCACCACAAAGTTCGCTTTGTCGGACAGGGAACCGTCACAACAGAGGATCATCTTGCCCCGGAAAAACTGCTCAGTCGACTATTCAGTGCCGATTCTAAAATCGCACAATATATTCCGCTACTTAACACGACTCCTGATACATGGGCGCTGCTGTTGGGGCAGTTTGTTGATATTGAATATCAGGCAAATAAACAACAATGGCTTGTTGAAGATGATGTGGTGATTTCTATCCTCGGTGACCGGTCGCTACCTGTGACATTGAAAGTGACAGGAAAAGACTGGAATGGTTCCCTGAGGTTTTCCAATGGGCAAAGTGTGAAGCAAACTGTTTCTGAATGGGCTGATTTCAAGACCGTTGAAATTGATCGCAATGAGCTTGAACGTCAATTGACTCGAGGTGTCCGCAGAGCAGCAGCCGTACTTGCACCGGCGGCCCGTCTGACAAATCCACAGCAATCGTCTCGAAAAGTTGAACATGGCGAACTACGCTGGGTCGATGGGCAGCGGATTGCGATGCTTTCCGGTACCCCTGAAGAAATTGGTCTGGCTCACGCCAAGCTTCTTCGAGAAGAAGCGATCCGCTGCCTGGACTCCGTGTTGCATACTTTTGGTACCGTGCAGACGGTTCGCACCGGTCGCTGGTTTCGATTCGATCTGGATGCTGCCTATGCTCGCCTCTCGCCTCACATTCCTGAAGATCATAAACGCGAACTGGTCGCGCTGGCAGATGGACTGGGGTGGGATAGAAAACTCGTTCAGTCGCTGAATGTCTTTCCGGAACTGTTTCATTGTTCCGGATTTGCAGTATTTGATTCAGCTACAGTTGATGGCAAGTTGTATCATGGACGAGTTCTCGATTACATGACGACCATCGGATTACAGGATTCCTGTGTCACTTTTATTGTTGCGCCCGATGGAAAATACTCTTTTGCAAATATCGGCTACGGCGGATTTACCGGTTCAGTCAGTGGCATGAATGCAGAAGGGATTTCGCTCGGGGAAATGGGAGGCAAAGGGGAAGGAATGTGGGATGGTGTCCCGATGGCAACTTTGATGAGACGTGCATTGGAGGAATGCAGGACGCTCGATGAAGTTAAAAACTTATGGACACAAAGTCCGCGTACCTGCGAATATTATTATGTTTTTTCTGATGGAAAAACTAACCAAAGCGTTGGTGTAGCTGCTACGCCGCAGAAAATTGAATTTATCCTTCCGGGTGCAGATCACGAATTACTCGGTAAAGGTATTCGCGATGCAGTCGTGCTTTCTGCAGGAAGCCGCCTGGAAAAATTAAGAGAGCGAGTCGCGGAGAAACATGGGAAAATCGATGCTGAAACAGCCATGTGGCTAATGAGCCGTCCGGTTGCCATGCAATCGAACCTGCATAATGTCCTGTTTATTCCTGCCGATGGCGTTTTGTATGTCGCCAATGCAGATCATCAACATCCAGCTGCAGAAAGACCGTATGTAAAAATTGATCTGCGGGCACTACTTCAGGAAATGAACTGATTTTCGTAACAAGCCAACAGACTGTATCACAACTGCTTTTCAGCATCGGACAAAGCTGAAGCAAGGGACGCTCGAACAATTACTGTCGTATTTCACCACAAGGATGCCCAGACGCTTTGCGTCTGGGGCATCCTTGACATGAAAACTAAATATTAGCTGGACAGCGCCAGGTTCTATTTAAGAATTGATGTAACTCGTGATATACCTTGATATTATTTCCTCGTTCCCAAGGTCCACCTTGGGAACGCAAGAGACTGAAGCTCCTGCTTCACGTCGGAACTAAAAATCATCCTGACTCAAACGAACGAAAACAGGGGGGAAGGAGGACCTTCCCACCTGTGCGTTCCCAAGCAGGAGCTTGGGAACGAGTTGAACCTGGCGCTGTCCAGTTAGAAGATACGACAGTAATTTTTCGAGTGAAGCTAATAAAACCCCTGTCGGTTTCGCACAGCATTTTAACGGAAAAATATAAGCAACCAACAAACCGGACTCTAACAGTAGACATTACTACCAAGTTTCAATACGGTACGACCAATCGATAGTGGCAAAGTGTGTCGCAACCCGAATCAACAAATTCAAATTGGAGAGAGCAGCCCCATGGCATCAGTTTTATTAAAATTCGATCGAGGTGCAATATCTGCATTAATGGCATTGACAATCTGCGTTGCTGTTATT
>WFOZ01000492.1 GCA_015487825.1 Planctomycetaceae bacterium | reverse complement strand
GTTTGTGCAAAATATCCGTAAAGATGCCCTCGCAAAACTGAGCCCGCAGGAAAAAACGGCACTGAAGTCAATTCTTGAAGCAAAACCTGCCTCTTCTGTTAGTCCGTATGCGGCCAAACCTCGACCTCATGTGAAGGACTGGACGATGGAGCATCTCGTTCCGCTACTCGCAAAGGAATTGAAAAATCGTGATTACGATAACGGTCGTAAAATGTTTGGAGCAGCAAGTTGCTTTGCCTGCCATCGTTTCGATGGACAGGGAGGAGCCATCGGGCCTGATCTGACAGTCCTGGCGGGACGCTTCAGCGCTCGGGATATTCTCGAATCGATTGTTCTTCCCAGTAAGCAGATTAGCGATCAGTATCAGGCTATTCAAATTATTACCGTCGATGGCAAGGTGATTAACGGACGGATTGTTAATCTTTCGGGAGATGTTTTTCTGATTAACACAAATATGTTGATCCCCGATGCATTGTCCCGTGTTAATCGAAATGACATTGAAGAAATGGTACCCTCAAAATCCTCCATGATGCCTAACGGTTTACTGAATACCTTGAACGAACAGGAAGTGCTCGATTTAATGGCATACCTGCTTTCTCGTGGAGATCGTGATAACCCGATGTTCAAAAAGAACTGATAAGCCTGACCAGCTGTAACTTCCATTTTGTATTGACGGGTTGGAATTAAAGTTCGCTCTCAACAGTACAAAAAGTGACCGACAATGCAGCCTGAGAAGGCACTACTTGTTTTGAGATAGAATTCGATTAACAAAATGATAAATCGAAACGGAATTGCGGTATCTCCCGGTGTTGCCATTGGGGAGGCTCTCGTTATAGGTAGTGAGGATTTTCGTATTCCTCAACGCTTCATTCCGCGCAAGCATGTCAGGCAGGAACTCGAACGGTTTCATCTTGCTCTGAAACATGTTTCAGAAGAAATTACAGAAAACGAGCGGCTTGCCAATGAAGAAATTGGTGCCTTGTATGGTGCAATTTTCAGTGCGCATCTTCAAATGGCGCAAGACCCCAAACTGATTTCCGAGGTTGAGACTCTTATTCGGGATCGTTGTTATTCGCCGGAATTTGCCTCCAGTCGAACACTGCGAAAATATGCCAAGCAGTTTCAATCGCTGGGGAATGCGTATTTTGCAGAGCGTGCTGTTGATATTTACGATCTCGAAAAAAGAATCTTACGTCATTTGCTGGGGGAACAACGCGAATCCCTGGCTGATTTGACGGAACCGGTTGTTGTGCTGGCACACAACTTGACGCCAAGCGAAACGGCGGGGCTGAACCGGGAATTTGTACTCGGCTTTGCGACTGAAGTCGGCGGCAGGACATCTCACACCGCGATCCTGGCCGCTGCATTGGAAATCCCTGCCGTTGTCGGGCTGGGCTCATTCCTGGCGGATATTTCCGGCGGGGAAACTGTCCTGATTGATGGCACAACGGGTGAGTTCAGCATCGATCCCGATGACGAAACGCTGATCCGATTTAACGCTTCCCGTGAACGCCATAAAAGCACGGTACACCGTCTGGAAAGCATGAGCGAACTGGTTTCCGAAACCAGCGACGGGGTACGCATTAACCTGCTGGGTAACATTGAATTCCCCCAGGAGGCGGAGCAATGCCAGCATCGTGGGGCGGATGGCATCGGCTTGTATCGCACCGAATTTTTGTATCTGGGTCGTGATGAAGTTCCCAATGAGGAAGATCATTATCAGGCCTATCGAAAGGTCGCTCAAACTTTTCCCGATCAATTAACAATCATTCGAACTTTAGACCTGGGAGCAGATAAAATCCCGGGCTGGATGGCCCGCGAACATGATGAAGAAAGTAATCCCGCATTGGGTTTGCGTAGCATTCGACTCTCGCTGACCAACCTTGATATGTTCAAAACCCAACTGCGGGCAATCTTAAGAGCAGCAGTGGGTGTTAACATTGGAATCATGTTCCCGCTGGTCTCTTCCTTACTCGAATTTCGACGGGCACGCATGGCTGTTCGCGAAGTGATGGAAGATCTCGAAGAACAGAACATCGCCTGTAATAAAAATGTTTTGTTGGGAATTATGGTTGAAGTTCCCGCGACTGTCATCATGGCTGAGGAATTTGCCAGAGAAGTTGATTTCTTCTCGATTGGAACTAACGATCTCATCCAGTACACCCTGGCAGCAGATCGTTCCGATCCCGAAGTTGCCAAGTATCACAGCGCGGCTGACCCCGCGATCATCCGCATGATCGACATGGTGATCAAAGCCGGAGAAAAAGATAATGTGCCTGTTTCTGTCTGTGGACAGATGAGTTCTGATCCCAAATGTGTTCCCCTTCTGATCGGATTGGGAATTCGTCAAATCAGTGTCAGCCCCCATGCGATTCCTGAGATCAAAGAAGTCATACGCAAAATCAGTATCGAACAGGCTGTTGAAATTGCGCAGTACGCAATTTCACAGGAACTCGCCCGGGATGTCGAAAGCTACCTCACTCGCGAACTTCAAAAACTCCTTGCAGAAAAGTAATTCGCAAGGCGTTGCAACGCACTTAATTCGCTGGCAATGAAATGCTGCGCAAAAGTGGCAGTATATTTTTGCCACGAAAAAGGAAGAAGTAAACCACAGGGTACTTCGCAGAATTTAATGGCTAAAGAAAAAGAGCCACGGATGAACCCATCGCGGCATAGCCGCACCCAAACAGGGATTTGAACTACGAAGACACTAACTGGACAGCGCCAGGTTCTATTTGAGTATTGATGTAACTCGTGATATTCCTTGATGTTATTTCCTCGTTCCCAAGGTCCACCTTGGGAACGCAAGGGAATGAAGCTCCTGCTTCACGTCGGAACGAAAAATCATCCTGACTCTACCGGATTC
>WFOZ01000491.1 GCA_015487825.1 Planctomycetaceae bacterium | reverse complement strand
TGGTGAAACACTGCGGCTGGTTACCGAGGCGAACAGGATCAAGCTCGCTCATCATTTTGATCCTTATCTTGCCATCCACACAAGTTTGGTCCAACCGTTGCCACACCAAATCACGGCAGTGTATGGCGAAATGCTGCCAAGACAGCCACTTCGGTTTTTGCTGGCTGACGATCCTGGTGCAGGTAAAACCATTATGGCCGGGCTTTTGATAAAAGAGTTGATCGCTCGAGGTGACCTTGAACGGTGTTTGATTGTGGCGCCAGGTAGTTTGGTGGAACAGTGGCAGGACGAACTTGGAGAAAAATTTAATCTGGAATTTGATATCCTCAGCCGGGACATGATTGAAAACTCCAGATCGGGGAACCCTTTCAACGATCATCACCACCTGATTGCACGCCTTGATATGCTGGCCCGCAATGAGGAATTGCAGGAAAAACTGATCCGGTCCGATGAATGGGATGTCATTATTGCTGACGAAGCTCACCGCATGTCGGCAAGCTACTTTGGAAATGAAGTGAAGTTTACCAAACGCTATCAACTTGGACAAAAACTGGGGGAACGGTGCCGCCATTTTCTGTTGATGTCCGCAACACCACACAATGGCAAGGAAGCCGACTTCCAGCTTTTTATGGCTTTGCTTGACGGTGATCGCTTTGAGGGCCGGTTCCGAGACGGAGTCCATTTTGCAGACACAGCAGATATGATGCGAAGGCTTACAAAAGAAGAGCTGCTGAAGTTTGACGGCTCTCCTCTTTTTCCGGAGCGACGTGCTTACACGGTAAAATACGAATTATCTCCAGAGGAAGCTGGACTATATGCAGATGTAACGGAATATGTGCGCACCGAAATGAACCGCGTGTCGCGATTTACCGAAACGGACGGGAAAAAGAAAAACAATGTTGGCTTTGCTCTGCAAATTTTGCAGCGCCGCCTCGCATCGTCACCAGCTGCTATTTATCAGTCCTTGAAAAGAAGACGCGAAAGGCTTGAAAACGAATTAGCCGAAGCTAAATTGGTTGCGCGTGGTAAGAAGTTCAACCTGACTGCCTCGACGGAAATGCTGAATGATGAGGTTTTGCGCAATATTGATGAATATGATGAGGAAGAAGTTGAAGATTTTGAAGAACTGATCTCAACAACGGCAACGTCTGCAGAAAGCATTGAGCAGTTGGAAATTGAAGTGGAAACACTTCGAAGTCTCGAAGATCAGGCCCGGCGCGTGTTGCATTCCGGGAAAGATACAAAATGGCTGGAGTTAAACAAGATTCTTGACGATGACCTGATGATTGACAGTCAGGGTATCCGTCGTAAACTGATCATTTTCACCGAAGCTAAAGACACGTTGATCTATCTGGCAGACAAAATCCGAACCCGTCTTGGAAAACCAGATAGTGTTGAAGTTATTCACGGTGGTGTAGCGCGTGAAGAGCGGCGAAAGATTATCAAACGTTTTATGCAGGACCGGGACCTGATGGTGCTGGTTGCAAATGATGCAGCCGGTGAAGGTGTCAATCTTCAACGCGGGCACCTGATGGTCAATTATGACCTGCCATGGAACCCCAATAAAATCGAGCAGCGGTTTGGTCGTATCCACCGTATCGGGCAAACCGAGGTTTGTCATTTGTGGAATCTGGTTGCGGCAGAAACCCGCGAAGGAGAAGTTTACGGGCGGTTGCTGGAAAAGCTGGAAATTGCCCGCAGTGCATTGCAGGGCCGGGTCTATGATGTACTGGGTGAGTTGTTTGAAGGTGATTCACTAAGAGACCTGCTATGGAAAGCTATTCAGTATGGTGAGCAGGAAGATGTCAAAGCAACTCTGTTTACCAAAATAGATGGCGCTGTGGATTATGACCACATTGAGAAACTGCTGAAAAAACGCAAACTCACCAACGACATGATGCCGGGGTCACAGGTCGAGGAAGTCCGGCTTGAAATGGAAAAGGCTGAAGCTCAAAGGTTGCAACCTCACCATATCCAGAGTTTTTTTATTGAAGCATTCAAGCGCCTTGGCGGTCGCCTGAAACCTCGTGAAAAAGGCAGATTTGAGATCACTCATGTACCAGTCCGAATTCGTGAACGAGACCGGCAAATCGGCACAGGATCACCTCTGCAGAAAAAGTATGAACGTATCTGTTTTGACAAAGAATTCATCAACCAGCAGCCAGTAGCGGATTTTGTCTGTCCCGGCCATCCATTGCTGGAATCGGTAATTTCTCTCGTGCGTGAGCTTTATGGTGATCTGATGAAACTTGGGGCCGTAATGGTTGATGAATCTGATCCAGCAGAAGATATTCAGGCCGTTTTCCTTCTTGAGCACAGCATTGAAGATGGTCGTAAAACCAGCTCTGGTTCCCCCCAGATCGTTTCGCAGAGACTGCAGTTCGCAGCCATAAACAAGAACGGCAATGTCGCCAACGGGGGCATTGCACCGCACTTGAATCTTCGAGCAGCTACTGAAGAAGAGATTACAAGGGTAAAGGACAAGCTGACCGACGAATGGCTATCTGGTGACCTCGAAACCAAAATTAGAAATTACACCATTATCGAACTTGCTCAATCCCATCTGCAGGAAGTAAAATCACGGCGCTTGCCGGAGATTGAAAAGACTGAAGTTGAAGTTCAAAAACGCCTGAAAAAGGAAATCAACTATTGGGATTCCCGCGCTTTTGAGCTGAAAGAACAGACCAGGGCCGGAAAGAAAACCCGCCTAAACTGGGAGAACGCCCAACGCCGCGCTGAAGATCTGGCTGATCGCCTGCAGCGGCGCATGGCCCAACTGGCAAAAGAAAAATCCATAACAGCCGCTGCACCTGTCGTGCGTGGAGGATTTATTGTCATCCCCAAAGGACTGTTGCTAGAACAGCAGGACTCATCGACTGGCACACCCAAGGGATTTGCCGAAAACGCCGCCGCCCGGCGCGAAATAGAGTTAAAGGCAATGGACGCCGTCATGGAAACCGAGCGGGCGCTTGGCAACCGACCGGAAGATGTTTCAGCGCAGAAAGTTGGTTATGATATTTTGTCATTTGATCCAGAAGTAAACAGCCAGCGCTTCATCGAGGTTAAAGGCAGGATTGACGGAGCGGAAACGGTAACGGTAACCCGAAACGAGATTATCACCTCGCTCAACAAACAGGAAGATTACATTCTTGCTGTCGTTCAAATCAGAAACGGTTTTGCCGATCAACCCCACTATATTGCCAATCCTTTTTCTCAAGAACCGGAATTTGGCCTAGTCTCGCTGCAGGTCGATCTTAAAAGCCTGTTCAAACGGGCGGAAAGGCCATCATGAACCAAGTGCGCCAGGAAATAGATCGCCAGTTTAGCCGAGGAACTAACGAGCGCATTTTCGTTAGAGTTGCATCGCAAGTATCGCTAAGCATCCGTGGAGACAATATCTTTCGAGTAGTCCAGGAGCGCATTCTTAAATGGGTGTTTTCTCGAAATGTTCGCAGACCACCGGATGGTGCCTGGGCTGGGCATAGTTTCGAGATTGATGCTGATAATTCTGAACGGGTTTCGGCCATTGCACTGGAAGAACCAAAATACTGGGCGCTTCGGCTGAGCGAACGCCTAAAGGATCCGGGACGGATATGGAG
>WFOZ01000490.1 GCA_015487825.1 Planctomycetaceae bacterium | reverse complement strand
GACTATGTCTGATCAAAATAAAAACGGAGTCACGTGAGTGAACCCAGTAAGAAAACGCTGTAACTTCTTTTATTAAAACATGTTATATTCTTGGACAGGACGGAAATTAGCCTTTGGATTCCTGTCCTGTTCAATTATTTGTGAGCAATTAGTTCTGTTGTAGTGGTTATGACGTTTATAGAGGAAAAAACAGTTTCGCTTGTTTTATCGATTAGATCTTGCGTTCTTGCGTACTTAAATAGACCTTCTTAACTGAATCTTAACACTATAAATACATGGGGAGTCCACCTGAATTGGATGCGGGCATCAGGTCGAGTAGGTAGAATAGGTAATGTTTTTTACTGGCAGCCTGTTTTCAGCTGGAATAGATAACTTCAATTTCACTCACAACTTTTCTTGCTGAGGCTGTGTGAAGAAGCTAACAGATCGGGCATTTTTTCGTCGTATGATAACCAACTGGCAACGCAGGCGGCTTTGTATGACTCGTACTTTTGTCTGAAGCGAAGGGAAATATTGATGCGAACGATGCTGTTTATCTTCTGGCTGATTATGCAAAGTGGTCTGTCACAATCGCTTTCTGCCCAGCAGTTGGATGCCAGGGCCGATTACCGGGCATCAATCGGAGAAAAACGGACTGTCGATGTAGATTTTGCAGCGATCGTGACCGCTCCCTATCATACAAAATTACTCAAAATCTGGATGCCTTTGCCCCAAAGCGATGTTGCCCAGAAAATAGCCAATCGCACCTTCAGCACTTTTCCGGATAAAATAAAGCCAACGATTTCCCGCGAGAAAAAATACGGGAATCAATTCGCTTACTTTGAAATATCAAATCCGCAGGGAGCACAGATTATTCATCAGAAGTTTCGAGTGACAACTTCCGAATTAACCTGGCATCTCGTTCCGAACAAAGTGCGATCTGTTTCGCACTGGCCCGAATCGTTTGATCCCTATCTTCAGCAATCAACAGAAGTTGTTCAAAGTGAGCAGTTCAATAAGATTCTCAATCAACTTCAGGCGAGTTCCAGAGAGTCTCAAAATCAATTGGAACCGGGCTTGTATACCGCGATGAAATGGATTGATAAGCACGTTTCCTACGATCATATAAACGCTTCCCTGCAAGCCGATCCTCTTCATGCGATCACTCACAGGCAGGGGCATTGCAGCGATTATCACGGTTTATGTTCTGAATTAGGGCGTTCTCTTGGTGCGCCGACGCGAGTTACTTACGGCCTGCAGCTGTTCCCCAAAAGTTCACCTTCACACTGCAAGGTGGAAGCGTATCTGGCTCCTTATGGTTGGGTCAGTTTCGATCTTTCGGAAACGCAAAAATTAGCATTGAAACTAGAAAAATCGAATCGTGCCGATAAACGGGAGTTAATCAAAAAACTTCAAAGTCGATTGAAGCAGGGATATCGTGAAAATTCCTGGTTGCTCGTTACCCGAGGCACCAATTATGAACTTGCCCCGCCTGCTACCGGACCGGTAAAAGTTGTCCGTACAATTTACGCAGAAGCAGATGGAACGCCGCTACCGGAGCCGGATCCGGCCAACATCCACCAGAAAAAATTCGCCTGGATGACCGCTCATAAATTCAGCTCAGACCAACCACTGGAGGCCGCATTCAAAAATATTGAGAACCTCATGAGGTATTCAACATCTGAATGAAAATTTATCAACGCGTTCCCGGTTCTCTGTCAGGGAAAAATTCATGCCTCCGGAGTGAGACCGGCTTGAGGATCGTTGTGGATGACAGGAGTATGATCACCTTGGATGCTCTTGATTTTTTGCAGGCAATCGTTGAGAGCCTCTTCATTTGCCAGAGTACGCAGCTTTAATTCCGATTGCCAGCTTTGTCCTGCTGCGAGCGTGACGACACGTCCCTGACTCCTTTCAAAGCCTTTAAAGTTAGGATAGCTCGAGGAAGGTTCCAGTCCGGTGCAGTATCCATCTTCAATTGCCTGCGTGTTTTTCCAAACGGTAAAATGAGGCAAAGCCTGCAGGCCAAATTCGACACTGAATCCGAGGTTTTCTTTAGCGTTTTTCAGCAACGCCATTGTTCGATGATCGTTATCCCCTAACAATTCACAGAAATAGACCTGCTCTGCATAACCTGCGGTTGGCGGAAGATAGGTGGATGTTGTTGCCATATCCTCGGCTGCGCGGGCATCTCGTGGAGCAAGCATTTTTATTGGTGCCTGCCAGCTTGCACCGGCTTCTAACAGTGGCGCACCGAGATTGATGTGATACAGCATTTCCAGTTCTGCAGGGCGTGAAGCTCGATTGATGACAGTATCGATAACGATGATTTCATCAGAACCAATCCCGATGCGATATTCAACCTGAAGTTCAAGATTCGGCCCGAAAAGAGAGGCTTCCCGAACGATGCCGCGAATAACGATTGTTTCCTGATTTTCAACTGTTTCAAATTCAACTTCTACACTCTCGGCTGGTAAATTCGCAATTTGTCCGTGTAACGTAATATCGGTTTCCAATCCGCTCGGGGCATCTTCATCATCGCCGGGCGGTCCATGAAAAGAGAGACCGCAGCGGCACATTAACTCGTTAAAACCTTCAACCCAGCCGAGATTATTTCGCGATTTCAAATTGATAAACGCTGGATGAACAGGTTGTGGTACAGGAGAGTCCCAGCCGAATCGAACTCCCTCCCGCTCAATCTTCCAT
>WFOZ01000489.1 GCA_015487825.1 Planctomycetaceae bacterium | reverse complement strand
TCTTTTTTCGTGCAACTAATGGATTATTTACAACGAAAAAGAGCCAAAGCATTCCCACAACAGAAACCACTCCGAAAAAACCAATCAGATCTCCGGCTTCACTACTCCAAAGACGTGGGCGGTCTCCGATGACAAATGCGTGTGGCTCAAACATCCCCCAGGAAGTAATTACATTACGTATATATGGAAATGTAGCGCCGCTCATAGATGCGTGGCACCAGTGTCCTGCCATAAATGCTGAGGAAATTAGGGCAAAAAATACAGAAACAGTAACCGGGATCTTTCTGGGAATTGTTGCAGTTGCCAAGACAACTGGACCACAAAACAGGCCTGCGTATATGGCATATGACCATCCAATCCAGGGAAGTTCAAACCAGGGAGGAGCAAACAAAAAATCTTTGACAAGGGATGCAGATGTATCAAACGAAGTTGTGGAGTCTTGGGAAAGAGAATGATATCCAAGACCATTTATCAAAATCCAAAGGCCCGGTGCAAACGCAAAAGTAATGTATTTTGCATTAAACCGATCTCTCTGAAAGAGAATTAAATGCAAGAAGAAAGCCAATGGAATAGCAATCCCATGTTGCCGAGTAAGATACGCAATTCCCCATAACATTGATCCAACAACCAATATACCCCAACGCACTTTTTTTTGATCATTAATCACGAGTAGTATGCACAAAATGCTTAACCAAGACCACATCAGACTTGTGATGTCTGTCATAAACAAAGTTGTATGAAACAAGAACAATGGATTCATTGATAAAGCAGCACAAGACAAGCAAGCTAAACGTGAGTTGACGCCATTAATCAGCAAGCATTCGTAAAGCGTCAGGATTAGTACAATCCCAGCGACCCCTACAGCAATTTTGGTAATTGTAAATGAGAAACCAAATGCTAAAACCCAGGGTAGCCCCCAAAGCAAATGTCCCATTAGAGACATTGGATTCCAATCAAGAATTACTATATCTCCGTAGAGATAGAGATGCTCTAGAGATTTCACAAAAGCCCAGTCATCAAGAAGAACATATTCACCAATAGGCCACACCAAGAGGAAGCAAATGACTGACAATCCTGAGAGAAATAGGCGTGGTGCAAGGAATTTCATCAACCGATTGGGAATTTCTATATTATGAAGGGCCACTTTTTTTCTTTCGATATCCGCAACTATTTATCAAGTCACTTATCAGCAGGTTTTACTTCGTCTGCCGATTCTGAAAAACCGTACAAGATGATACGATCATAAGGAGCATTTGAGAGTGTCCATGGGGAGTAGAGTGCTCGACCACCGCCATGATATCCACTTCGGCCTCGTAAACAATGAACTCGTGGCCCAGGCCAACGGTCAGGTGGGGATAATTCTTTCATCACATAATGATTTCTTGTCAGTACGTATGTCTGAGGATCTGCAAGCGTTGAAACTGCAAATGGCCCATCGGGCTTACTGCCTCTTTCCAAGGGACTCCACCCAGCCGATTCCAGATAGTATTGCCAGCCCCAATGGCCTGCAAATTGACCATTAGGGGCATGACCTGTAGTCCAGAGTGCGGTATTACGTTGTGCATAAGCGAACTCATAATCATCAATGGCCATTCCAAGTGACAGAA
Organism: Planctomycetaceae bacterium; assembly: GCA_015487825.1. Classification (GTDB taxonomy): domain Bacteria; phylum Planctomycetota; class Planctomycetia; order Planctomycetales; family Planctomycetaceae; genus Rubinisphaera. The sequence continues at coordinate 4,214 of WFOZ01000489.1, read as the reverse complement.
TCAGACTTACTGCAATAGAGATCCCGATACGCCGCTCACTTGGACGATTTATCAGGCCAAGCAAAACAAAGGCAGGGAAGAATGGCATCCAATACCGGGTTGCAGCAAAGCGGGTTATCGTTAAGAGTACAAATCCCAAACAAGCCCAGACAGAAAGACTGATGTAACGTGAGCCTGCATTACAGATTGAGGAGGCGACAATACCACCACACATTGCAAACAAGACCGTAGGAATCCCTTGTGAAAGCGTTTGTTCGGAAAGAATTACTGCATTAAGTCCAAGCCAACCTCCAATAAACGCCGACATGGAACTCCATTTATTCCAGCAAAGGATAGGCGAAACGACCGCACCACCAAGCATTGCCAGAGACGCTACAAGGTTGTGAAAAGGTTCGTCCCACAGCTTGTGTTCTCCGTCTGTTTGAAAGAGAAACATCGCTGGTAAGTGCCACTGTCCGTAAGAAAAATAATCGTTGATTGCAAGCAATACCAAAGGAGTTCCCGCTGCTATACCAACTAAGCATATTGATCGCCATCCTGACTTACGGGCCATAACGACCAGCACCCCTATAATCAATACACCGGAATATCGAAAGCAGCCCGCTCCACCCGCAACAAAAGCCCAAAACAGTTGGCCTTTTCGTTTGTTAGCATATCCTCCCAGTCCTGCTAATGTGCATGCCAACATTGGAAGGTCGGGAAGAAAAGATTGGGCCGACAGGACCACAACTGGACTTGTGAGGATGAGTAGCATCCCGGCATTTGAATATTCTGGTGCATACGCTAGAAAAAGCTGTCGAGCCCCCCAGCAGAGTGGAAGTAACCATAGTGACATCCATAAATGTTTAACCCAGACTGGCTGATACAAAACAGGAGCTAAATACCATCCAATACCGGGAGGGTTAGAGAGTACTTCAAAGGCCGGGACTGTTTTCCCGGTCCAATTGATTGTGATTGCGTGAGGCTGAAACCAACTTAGTCGAGCCCCTTCTGCAAGCCGTAAAAAATTTGTATCATCAATATGAACTGGCTTCGTCAAAAATTGCCCCAATAGTAGGCCCCACAGTATGAATCCCAGACTGAGTGACAATGCCCAATGCCATCTTTTTCTTTCAGCTTTCCTTAAAACCGATGGTTCAACATCACTTTTAGAAATCCCTCGCTCGAGGGGAGATGAAGAAACAATGTGCATTCTTAAACCACCAGATGTTTAATTTATAATCGTAAGGAATAAAAGACGCCACTTCCAGTGGGGAAGCATGCACTCCAAAGCAAGCTTTCTGTTGGAGTAGTAGCTAGAATGCGATTTGCCACAAACGCCGTGCGCCGCCCATTTCTTTCATTGGTCCAGGCGAGCAATAAATCATGATATCTTCTTGTGGTGAGATCCAAACTGTTCCATCAACAGGGCCGGTTGCCTCTTTCGGTATTAGTGGAATAGGTAAACCATATTGCTGGGATATAGAGGAACGAGAAATGAGGTTCAAGCCCCCCTCACCATGGCAGTAATACCCTCTCAGTCCTTTATTACTCAAAAACAATGTTGGAGAACCTTCTTGCTTTATATAAAGTCTGGAACGAGAAAAATTTGATCCACTCAGCTGAGAAATCCAAAGAGAGCGAGCACCATCTGGTTTACTTTGGCTGTATACAACTTGACTACTATTCAGGAACTGAGGAGTTCCCATACGGACTAATTTATCCCCACTTGCACCTTTCCAGCGCTTATTATCCCGAAAAGATTCCTGACGACTCTTTCGGCGAACAGTCCACAATTCTGGATTCACATCAGACCTGATATATATTAATTTCAGGCCATCAGGGGAAATGGCTGGATACGCATCCGTCTCAGGGCTGGTGGTAGCCTTAATCAATACAGGCACTCCGAACGGAACATCAATTGATGACCGAGTAGATTCAAATAAATCATACCCAGCCCCTGGTTTACCAGGCTTTGAAAAAACAATCGTAAGAAGATCAGCAGTTAATGTGGGTGAAAAGCAAGGTTCGAGCTTTTCAAATCCGGGCAATAATTCTGCTGATTGTGGCGTAAGATTCGGGATTGTTGGTACTTCTGGCTTGGGAGCTCTCACTGCATTTGTTGGGGCTGAAGTAGCTCCTGTAGGCTCTGGGAATCGGGAGGGAGAATTTATCCACCATGCAACTGATATACCTATCGCTATTGAAAGTGATAACCCAATAATTACAATCTTGATATTCACAAAACTAGCTCTCAATAATTGAATGATTGAAATTTTTCTACTCAACGACCAGGAGACAGCTCCGTATCTCTTAATTGGGTCGGTAAACTCATCCCTTGTGAAGTAACCATTGAATAGTAAACGTTTCCATCAATGTTTTCAGAAATGAACGTGGCATGCCCATCCGTAAAGACAACATTCACCCCTCCGGTATGAAACGAGGAGGGCCAGGGGGCTTCGCCCTCAGCCAAGGCTACTCCATAATTGATTCCATGAGGTGTACCATTTGCCTCTCCGAGTGAGACATTTCCAGGTGCACATGAATTCCCTTGGCAAACCTGGCTTGGTAGGTAGAAACTCGTTGCCAACGGATCAGCAAAAGACCATGACTTCTGAGGAACGTTTGGATCGAAGCCTACCCTGACACATTCGGCAAAAAGTAATGTATGAGATAAACCATCAGATATGGTTGCAAATCGATGATGCCGGACTGTTCCTTTAACTTTCCAGCTTTCAAAAAAACAGACCCCTGTTTTAAGCAACAGATCTCGGTCACTTGGAGAACCATCGCTGCTTGCGTTTGCAGGACACACTACCCCATTTCCATTCAGGTCAATCGGGCTACGAGATGGAAAGGTAATCGGGCAATCAGATACACCAGATACACTCGAGGTCCATGCGAATCCCCCATTAACTGCATAACTTAAATCACCACGCCCACCAAGTGTTATATCCGAAGGGCAAGTGAATACCGAGATAACCGTCTCAGATAATTTTGCATTCCCGGCACTCAAGGATGGTTTTGTAAAATCCCATTGATCATAAATAGTATTTTGCTCAACAAAAGGCAGAATGACTACAGCCCAATTGAAAAAGGGTTGTACATTGTTTGAACTATCGAGGCCCAGGTAACCAGAAGCCGGGAATCGTTTTTGGACATCAGCATGGCTATGCACGGCTAATCCAAGCTGCCGCATTCGATTCAGGCAATCCGCTCTCCGGGCAGTTTCCCTTGCCTGCTGCACAGCAGGCAACAGTAGCGAGACAAGCAAAGCAATGATCGAGATGGAAACCAATAGCTCAATCAAGGTAAAGCCACGCAAGCATCGAGTCGATTTCATCTTCATAATCGAGCTACTCCCGTCAAAATTGCAAGAATTTGCTAAGTGAACTGCAACGTCTATACAAACAGGGCAATACACAAAGATTCAAGCTAGTGTCAGCTTACTGAGGCATGCCCTTGCGTCAACCCATCAGTCCAGATTTACCGCACCAATCTTGAATGCGTCAAGAATTTACGTCGAGTCCGCTTTGACTGCTTAACCGATTGCATCTTGATCATTGTGAGTCCTCCTGATTATAGTTTACACTCTTATCCGAGCGTGCACTATTCTTGGGAACTTCAACTCCACACTTGACAACTATTCTACCATAGTTTACACTGGTTGACAAGCGAGTCGTCTTTCTAGTTTTCCACGCTCTCTTATGTGCCCGAACTGCATTTGTCATGAAGCTCGAAATTCCAGGCAGTTGGCTTTGTGTAATATGCACAATACCTTTGGCAATTATTTTATGCGGCGTACTTTCACTGCGCAATTACAGTAATGCCCCAATAACATCAATAGGTACTGAAGCCCCCTTGGGTAATTCAAGAAGCAGCGCAATACGACACAAAGAGACCATCAATATATCCAATATTGACAATTTGTCCCCGAACCCAGTTGCAATACACCCGTGCAATAAATTGCCCTGTGAATATTCACAGGATCGAATATCACTGGCGATCAATAAAATAACCCCCACTGGAGACAATTTACGGTCTGTTTATCGACAGAGCAAAGAAATACCGCCCTGTTGATAGTTTATTGAAAATGCGAGATCTGGCGAAAGAATGTGGGCACAACATGACTCCAGTACAATTAACTATTGACGAGCTGAAACAGCTTAGGACGACCGTTGTATGCCACATTGAAAGAAATTTACATGAGAGTGAATTTATATTATGGATAGGAC
>WFOZ01000488.1 GCA_015487825.1 Planctomycetaceae bacterium | reverse complement strand
CCGTTCGTACAGGTTACCTTTATACCTTAACAACCTGTCCAGTTTTTGGGGTCCAGCACAAGGTAAAGAAAGAAAAGTGCAAATATGAACAAAGTAAAATTTCAGCAGAGCACTCGGCGAAAGTTTCTGGAACACTCTTTCAAAGCCGGGTCGTTGGTGGGAGCCAGTTTGTTGTCTCACGGTGTTTATGCTGGCGGGTCTTCGTCTGGTCAAACACTTTATGCAGGCGAAGGGACCGTTGATATCACTCCGCAGGTTGGCACCATCATGGCCGGATTCCATTACAAGCCGGGTAGCGAACGCCTGGTCGGTTCTGTTCGGGATAAAACCGAAGCTCGCGCGGTTGTGCTGCAACTTGGTAAGCAACTGGCTGCCATTGTATCGGTTGATGTTTGCGCCATTTCTCGCGAATCGACACGGCGACTCCAAAAACGGATCTCTGAAAAAACGGGCATCCCGGCCGATGCAATACGCCTTTGCGCAACGCATACGCACTCTGCACCGACTCTTCGATTCTTTCGCTTATGGGGCGGCCTGCCCGAGAAATACGTTGCCGAAACAGAGAACCGAATTGTAAAAGCGGTCGAAATTGCAAAGGCAGATTTGGCACCGGCCGATCTTTCGATTGGTAAGAGCCGCACCGAAGGAGCGAATTTTAATCGCACCCGAAAAGACTTCAAAAAAGATGTCGATTTCAATGCACAGTCTACCGAAGAAGATCGCTGGCTTGATACGGTGCTTCATACACTTCATTTCGACCGCGGCCCGAAGAAGAAAAATTTGCTCTGGTATCAGTTTTCGGCTCACCCGGTTTGTTACGCAGATGGTGAAGCTGGTCCCGACTGGCCGGGGATTGTTGCTAAGCTGATCAGCGAACAGGAAAATCTGACTCCTTCGTTCCTGCAGGGGCACACCGGAGATGTGAACCCGGGAGACGGAACCCCCTGGCGAGGCGACGCAGAACAAACCGCCAGGCAGGTTGCCGTTGCAATTCGTCAGGCAATCTCTAATGCTCAATCGGTAAAACCGGACGAATTGCGGATCGCAACAGAGGAAATCAAGTTACCACTCGATCTCGAATTGATGAATAGCCGGATTGAACAATACCGCAAAAATCCGGAAAAATGCGCAAGCGGCCAGTTCGTCGATGCCCCTTTTGCAAAAGCCTGGTTCAATGATGCCCAGAAGTGGAACCCAGCCCAAACGGATCTTCCAACAACTGTTTCGATGCTGCAATTAGGCAATAACGCCCTGCTGTTTCACAGTTCAGAATTATTCAGTTATTACGGTTTGCAGATTCAACTGAAGTCCTCTTTGGAAAACACAATAATGGTTGGCTATACAGACGGATTTATCGGCTACCTGACCGACCCAACCTCCCACAAAAACGGCGAATATGCAGCCAGCGTCGTACCAAAGCTGCTGAATCTGCCTCCATTTGTTCCGACCGCAACGCAGGCCTTTTCCAGCAAAGTGACAAAGTTTCTCAAAGCAAAAATCAGTTAACATCAGCAAAACAATCATTGTCACATCAAATCTCAATAAGAAGGATAGCTCAGAGGCGTGCCTCTGAGTTGCGAAGCAACAGGAAGCTGGGAATGTGATTCCATAAATAACAGACTGTTGAACTGAATTGAGTTGGCACGTTTGTTTGTTTCACAGAGCACATTCCCCGCCTCTTGTGGCTGCGCCACCCAGAGGCTTGCCTCTGGGCCATCCCCTGGCCCGGCTCGCCATGTGCCACTGCTGGACAAGCCAGAGTGTGCCATCCAATTTTCATTTTCGACATACCACCCTACTCATACTTATTCTTCGGGGATGCCGAGTTCATCCATCAGATTTCGTAACCATCCCAAAGATTTTTCAATCATCGAGCCGCCGCTTCCTTCGCATTCCATACTCAAAACACCGTTGTAACCATTTTTCTGCAAGATGCTGAGGCATTGTCGGATGTTATCTGCGTTAATCCCATCACCCAATGCACAGTGACTCACTGCAATTCCGGTCTCTTCCCCACGCACGGCAGCAGCCAGCGATTCACTCACATCTTTCACATGCACATGCGAAACCTGATCTTTGAATCGTTCACAAAACGAGACCGGATCCTGTCCCGAAATAAATGTATTTCCTGTATCAAAATTGATCTGCAAAAAAGGGCTGTCACAAAAGTTGAGCATCTGTTCCAGACGCTGCGGATTCGTTGTAAAGTAACCATGCAGTTCAATATTGACTGTGATTTCATACGCTGTTGCCACCTCTATGATTTGTTCATAACTCCGTTTCATAATGCTCATGGCTTCTTCATCGCAAAGCCCCGGGGGTTTGTGTAAACCGTCCGTTGTTGCAATTTTGTCGCAACCAGCATGTTTTGCCCACGGAATCGATTTCAATACATAGGGAACTCCATAAAGAGGCCCCTCGAGTGAACTCAAAGGATAAGCAGCATCCACCTGCGAAAAGCGGACACCGTAATTCGCCATTTTTTTCTGTAGCAAAAGAGGGTCTTCGTACAACGCCACATGAGGCTGGTAACCAAGACCATGAATCCAACTGACACCATCGATCAAACCACACTCGATGAAATGAACCTCATTTGCCTCAGCCCATTGAAGGCATTTTTCAAAATTCCAATAAGCGGAATTGAACGCATCGGTATGAAAACCAATTTTCATGGTGTACCCCCTGGTCTGCATTAAGAGATTCGCAGGCAAATGAAAGCTGTTAGTAGAAGAGTGATGCAAAAATCCTTGAAATTCAACCGTATTCGGACATTTTTGTCCATTCAGGCAGGACGGGATCACTCAATTCGCTAATATTACAGTCATTGTCTGATGTTTGATGCACCACTTATTGAAAGAACTTACCTGATGAAAACTTCCTGTCTGTTCTTGTTATTTCTGAATTGTAGTCTCTCATTTTTTGTTCTGGCTTCTGATTCAGCTCAGGCTTCAGAAGAGGTTCCACAGATAGTGGCCCATCGTGGGGCCAGTACCGAACGTCCTGAGTGTACGCTTTCTGCATTACGCCGAGCGATTGAACTTGGGGCCACGACTGTTGAAATCGATGTTCGCACCAGCAAAGATCACGTTTTATTTTTGCTTCACGATGCCACTCTCGATCGAACAACCAGCGGCGCAGGATTGGCCTCGGCACTGACAATCGCAGAATTGAAGAAGCTCGATGCAGGTTCGTCATTTGATGAAAAGTTCAAAGGCGAACAGATTCCGACATTACGGGAAGCTCTGCAGTTATGTCGTGGAAAAATCAATGTTCTGCTCGACTTGAAAGAGCAGGGCGATGAGTACAATAAAGCGGTCTCGCAGGAAGTTATAAAATTTGGAGACCCGCAGCGAGTGATTGTTGGAGTAAGGAGCATCTCGCAGGCCAAGCAGTTTCGCAAACTGCTTCCAGAGTCAACACAACTGGGCTTTATTCCAGATTCGAGCCAGGTTGATGCATTTGCAAACGCTGGCGTTGAAATTATTCGTCTGTGGCCCAGATGGCTCAACGGAAAACCTGACGACAAACTCGTTAAACAAATACGCAAACTCGGTTTGCGGTTACATTTGAATGGGAAAACCGGGCAGCTATCGGAAATTTTGCCGTTACTCCAATATCAACCAGATTTTCTGCTGGTTGACGATGTCGCGAAACTCATTGGAACGCTCAGGGAAATCAGAAAAAACGAAAAAGCGTTCTCCACTTTGAACGATGTCGTTGCATCTGTTGAGGGCCCAAATATTTTCCCGGGGATTACGCAGGTAGGGGAGAAAACTTTTTTAAATCGCCAATATCAAATGCAGCAGTTGCCTGAAGAATTCAATGGGCAACCAAGATATATTTTCGATGGCGGTAGCGGTGATCGTGTTGTTCTCAAATTCAAAAAGCCGGCCGTTGTTTTTGCAGCTTTTCAATATAACGATACAGGGGCATGGTCTTTTTCCGATTCGCGTTCTCCTGCTGATTACGGCTGGCAACTACTTCACAAAAATGCCTATCGTGGTACCAGTAACGGCAATCTTAAAGGGGGAAAACATTATGCTTCCGTTTATTACTGTCAGTTTGATAAAGGAGAACAATTGTCAGATTTACCGAAGTGGTGGATTTGCCTGGCGGTGATGGATGCTAAACTGGCAACAAAAATTTCCGGGTATAAACCGGGTACTTCGGGCCCCGTCAAAGTTGAAAAGCCTTTTTCATACGAACAATGGGCCACGGGCAAGCGTTCTCTTGCCGTTCCTCCATTCAGAAATGCAACACAATGGACCGAGTGGCAACAACATCTCCGCAATGAATTTCGCCAACGACTGGTGTTTTCATATCAGGGGAAAACAGAGATCATCGCCGTGGGCGACTCAATCGATCGTGGCAAGTTTATTCAGCAGGAATACCATGTGCAAAATGATGGCGTGAGAATTTTTCGCTTTTACCGTTTAACACCTAAAACTGCGAAAAAGAATAATGTTCCAACGATTGTCTGTTTTATGGGGCATGGAAAGGTGAAGCAGATTCTCGAAGAACGTGACAGCTATCAACACGCCTGCGCTGCACAGTTTGCAGAGCATGGATATCTGGTATTTGCGATGGAAAATGTCGGCATGGAGCCGGGGCGTGATACTCACCACGAACTGGATCGACTGTTGAGGCTTGATGGTTACTGCTGGTACAGCCTGCTTTTTGCCCATCAACAGATACTCCTGGAACGTGTTTTCGAAGATAAACAGGTTGATGTAGTACGGGTCGGGGTGACAGGAGTTTCAACCGGAGGATTGCTTGCGCTTTCTGCTGCTGCATTTGAACCGCGTGTCTCGGCCACTTCGGTGCAGGGGATCTTTGGCAGTATGCGAATTTCATTTATTCAAGACCGCAACTATCATTGCCCTTGCGGTGCAATCCCAGGGTTGTTGCCACAATTCGACTTGCCCGAGATGGCCTTGCTTGTAACTCCGCGGCCAATTCATATTTCAAATGCGGTTAAAGATGGCTTCAGTCCTCGAGAGGCAAAGCGATCAATAAAACTGATCTCGCCTGTTTACCAGCAGGCAGGTGGCCCTGCACCACAATTCAGCGAGCCGCCCGGCAGTCACGAATTTGCATTTGAACCCGCGTTGAAATTCTTTGAGAAGACGCTTGGAGCACCCCGGTAGAGTTCGGTGATTCTTATACTTCACGTAATTTCTGCAGAAATTCGGTCGCAACTGTATCAAGCGTATTCGACTCTCGCGAGAGTGATTCAGCAGCCTCTTGTAACTCTGCTGCTCCGCGTCCGCCTTCTTCAGCTGCTTGCGAAACCGAGGTAATGCTGCTTGTTACTTCTGCTGTTCGACAAGCTGTTTCTGCGATGCTTTGAGAAATCTCGTTAGTTGCAGCGGTCTGTTCTTCGACTGCGCTGGCAATTGTTGTTTGAATTTCGCTGATTTTTCCAATTCGTTCGCCAATTGAATTAACTGCAGTTATCGCAACACCGGTAGCCGATTGGATGGCACCAATCTGGTTGCTGATTTGTTCGGTTGCTTTGGCAGTCTGGCGAGCCAGTTCTTTAACTTCGTTCGCGACAACAGCAAAGCCTTTGCCGGCTTCTCCAGCGCGGGCTGCTTCAATAGTCGCGTTCAAGGCCAACAGATTTGTCTGCTGGGCAATTGAAGTGATCATTTTAATCACCTCGCCAATTTCGTTACTGGTATCCCCCAGTTTGTTAATGGTTTTATTTGTGGAATCTGCCTCATCCACAGCAGTGGAACTCATCAGCGATGCTTCCTGCACGTGACGCGAAATTTCTGCAATCGAAGCTGAAAGTTGTTCCGCAGCAGACGAAACCGTTTCAACATTGTGTGTTGCTTCTTCACTTGCCGCGGTAACAACTTGTGATTGCTGAGTTGTCACTTCGGTGATCCCGGTCATTGTTTGCGCAGTTGCCTGCATTTCAGTTGCTGCAGAAGTAACTGTTGAAACCACTCCTTTTACATCGCGTTCAAATTCATTCGCCATTTTCACCTGATGAGTGATATCTTTCCATGTCAACATTGGTCCCAGGTAGTCGCCGTTTTTATTACAAATGGGTGAAATCTGTAAATCGAGGGTTTCTGGGCCGATCTGAATCTGCATGCGGTGTGGCAGATTATCTGCATTGCTTAGCAGGACATGTTGATTTTTAATTTCATCATGGAACAGATCAATGCTTTGGCCCATTGTTTTTTCGATGGGAAACGGAAAGAATTCGGAGAGTTCATTGAGCATTTCCACCGAGGAGTGGTTGATGTACGTGACTTCCAAATCTGTATCAGCCATCATGATATTGATCGGCATGTCATCCAGCATATTATTCAACCGTTGCGCATCGATTGAATCGAGTGTGACCGAAACCAGGTGGCATACATTTCGTAAAGTTTCCAGACGTTCTTCGGAAAGATCCAGAACTGCAGTAGCAAAAAAATCCATTGTGCCAATCACTTCCCCATTAACCAGAACAGGAAAAGCGACAGCCGATTTAATGCCCGCCCGCATTGCGGAAGGCCCTCTGAGAAATCCCTTTAACTGACCAATGTCTTCTACGAAAATAAAATCCCTGGTTTGCCAGGCACAACCATCCAGCCCTTGACCTTCGCGAAAGAGGGTCGTTTTTGTTGCTGATTCAAATTCTTCGTTGACGCTTCCTGAGGATTCTACAAATTTCAGGAGTTCCTCACTTTTGTCCCGAACCCAATAGGAGCCATACTTCCAGCCGAAACCTTCTGTTACTGAATCCAGCGCTGCTTTGACTGCTCCCTGAATTGTTTTTGCAGAACGAACAGATTTCAGCAGTTTGTTCATCACTGTGATGTTTTCTGCACTCTCCTGCAGTTGGCTAAAGTGAGAATCGGTTTGGGGATTCGGTGTGAGAACTTCGGGAGAAGTGTCAGTTGCCATGTTGCCTTACCCTCATTTTTTGTTTGATTCAATTGGCCCGCAAATTAAATTGCTGCTGTTTATGCTTTTATTATGGATTGAGGCGGGGCCAAAAAGATTCGGTTTAGAAACAGGCCAGGCTTGTGGTTAAGTTGACCAGTTTTTACGCACTATAATTAAACAATCGGATCTATTTATCGAATATCGTTTCATAATTGCCAAAAATGATATCGTCAATGGCAGTTTTGTCTTTTTATCTGCCCTATTCTCCCTAAGTTGAAGTCTGGTGTTTACAGCACGTTATTTGATTCCAGAGTGTCTTATATTACTAACGGTAAAAGTTTGCGAACGGCTCGCAAATTTTAGAAAAAATATCAGTTTGGTTACGGCTATCAGAATGAACCAGCCGTGCTGGGTGATTTTATAAAATATGATGGCAGCACAGGCATTCTTGCCTGTAGTTGTCGGGGAGTCCTATTATGGGCAGACAGGAATGCCTACCCTCCGGACAGCAGGGCAATTTTTGGGAGGAGGTTCGTTTTATTTCAAAGTGACTGTTCTTTCAGCCGCTCCCGCTGGGGTTGTCTCTGGTGTGTGTGAGGGAGAGTATTT
>WFOZ01000487.1 GCA_015487825.1 Planctomycetaceae bacterium | reverse complement strand
GAATACGGATTCCATCCCGGTTCAGTTTCAGTCCACTTCGTTTCAACGGGTTTTTCGGGTGGTCCCAGTCTGTGATGGTGTATTGTGTGTTCGGGCAAAGAGCTTGTAATTTCAGCGTATAGCTTTGTGTTGTCCCGGCTCCGCAAAAAGCCTGGACAATCCCTTCATTTTTTTCAGTATCATGAAACTGAAACGCGAGCCATCCGGTCGGATGATTACTCCAGGTAGTTAAGGGATAAAAATCTGCAGCAAAAAGCGGGCGTATTTTTAAGTACTGCTTCAGGTGCTTACGCAATGCGGTAACTGCAGCCGGGTCCTGGAAATTTATTGGAAATGAACCGCATGTACCCATGCCGCTACGTAGCGACACGGCGTTGGTTGTGTGAGCGCCGAGACCATGCAGCGGCAGCCAGAGTGACAGCCCGTGAGTCATTGCCTGTACATTGCGTGGGTACGATTTATCATCCCAGCAATTGTCACTGCGCCACAAAACAACACAACGACGCATCATTTCAAAATCAAGACGTCGGCCACCGCTGGCACAGTTATCTAAAATAAGATTGGGATGCTGTTGAGCAAGCTTATCCAAAAAATCATACAACCCACTGATGTAACGGATCTCGCGCAAACCGACTTCATCAGGTGGTTCGTCGGTATGCCAGAAAAATGCGGGGTACGCATTGAAATCCTGCCGATACACAGAAACATCAGCTTTTTGAATCTGTTCCGAAATCGAATTCAGTATCCAGCGACGTGCTTTTGCGTTACCGAGATTCAACAACCGAAAACCATCGTTCTCCATATAACGTAATTCAGTTGGAGTTTGACTCGGGAAAAGTAACCACTCTGGATGCTCTTTATCCAGCCAGGTGCCACGCATCACGCGTTCCGGTTCAAACCAGGCCAGAAATCTCATCTCTGTTTTGGAGAGCTCTTCGCCAATCGGTTTCAACCCATGTGGAAATCGTTTGGAATCGGCATTCGGATTTCCCTGACCAAGCGGGAATCCCCCTTCGTTCCACCCTGCATCAAGCCAAAATGTATCTAATGGGAGCTTTAACGCTGCAATATCAGTAGCCAGCAGCTTGAGTTTCTCCTCTGTTGTGTCATTGAAGCCAATTTGTCCGTGGACGCTTGCAGCCACCGGCATCAATTTCATGGGGTGGTGGTTTGTTGGGGTAAAATGTTTCAGCATCAGGCGGCGGAACTGGTTCTGTCCATCGATCCAGTTCCCTTGATAAGCCATCAGAAGCACCGATGGTAATCGCAACTGTTCCCCGGCTTGCAATCTGAACCGGGAATGCTTAAGTCCGGTTGTAATTCTCACGCGGCCATCAGCAAGTAATTCAAACGATGCCTTCCAGTTTCCCGACCAGCCAATTGCAACAATCAGACCACCTTCCGGGGTTGCAATATTGAAGTACGGCATCACACCATCGGATGATCGACCACCAAATGATTCCAGTTTGAACGGCTTGCTCTTAACAAGCTTCTGTTCGCGTGGTCGAAAGTCTGTAGCTCGCGAAAGGCTTCCCTCGCTCCAGTGAAGCGTAATTCTTTTTGTAGAGGGAAATCGTACTTTGAAATCTGCCGAATTCACATTCTGATAAAGAATCGATTTTCCACTTGCCGGCTTGTACAAACGGACCTGCCATTCGATGGCATTATCTGCAAGGTAACTTTTCTTTATATATTTTATATCAAAGCCGGAGGTTGAACGTGGCATTTCCCGAAGTTCGCTCATGCGAAAATCGTAGGCAAGAATCAATTCAGCCCCGCCATAAACCGTGGTTTCTGAAATCAATACCAGTGCCGTGAAAAAAGTCAGCAGGCTGTAATATTTCAGTCTAAACATCAAACACAATTTTCCTTGATACGTAAGAAACAGATGCCCTCCAGTTTTTCATTGTGCCGGCTTCAAGATGTTTGTCAATCAACTGATCTTGTCCTGGTCTCCAGACGGGGCGAGTGAATGTTCATGATAGATGGAGTAGGTGTGGCTCTTAGATTCCCTGACCGATAAATATCGGCATTCTTTTTGATCGCGTCATCACTTCGTAGTAATGAGATGCCGGCTGGGTCAGTAAATATAAATGAGCGTTGCCGTTTGTATCATGAATGAGAATACCCTGAAAGCCGCCGACGATGTGGTACCAGACGTGATTGTCGAAACCGTAGTTGGCGAGAATTTCTACCTTTTGACAGTGGTTCCAGGCTCCCTCTTCCAGCGACTCAACCGCGATGCACTCACTTAAAGGGAGTTTGTTTCGCCGATCTTTGTTCCCCCATTGAAATAGATGAAACTCTCCCTGATGCCAGGCGGGAAGCAGAGGAGTTCTTGCTCGCCAGAGAAAGTGGACTTCATCGGCTGCGTCGTCACAGCGGCGGGTGATCTGGTTTCGCAAACCTTGTTGCTCAATCAGTTCTTCAGGAATATCTGATCGTAACAGAGAAATGCCATTCATTAGAAGCACGTCTTCCCCTGCACGTCGCAGATTTCATAATTGTGAGCGTGATCGTTGTACAATTCCGGAAGGGCGAGCGTGGCTGCGGATCTCAGTGCAAAGCGGCCGATTTTATGATTAACCGCAGCCTTGAGGCGATTCGCCCGTGAACCTCTCTGGTCGAGCAGGCTCATCTGCCTTTGGCCCGCCTGTCTTAAATCTTCTGCGGTAATGTGCATGTAAGAAACCGGCGTCAAAGCAGGGTCGATCTGTTGAGCCATTTTCTGAGTTGCTGCAACAAGGGATTCAAAAGAATCGGTATGACCATGCAATAACATCTGTTGTCCCCAACCGCCACCATTTCGGAATTGCAGATCGAGCCGAACTTTCCCACATTGGTAACCGTAGGCAAACAGGGCTTCTGTCAGCCGTTCGATGTTTCTGATCAGCCAGGCATTGAGAATAACCGGATCGCTGACCGTTCCGCCGAGGCTTCCGCCTCTGGCAACTCGTTTGTGAACTGTCCGCTTTGTTAATATCGGAATAACAGATTCTCCGCGTAATTCGTACCAGATTGCTTCCCCCTTAATCGTGAGTAGTTTGCGGATCAGTTTGCGATCTGCCTTGACGATATCAGCACAAGTGAAAATGCCGAGTCCATTCAATTTTCGTTCACTTTGATACCCGATACCGGTCACTTCGCCAACCGGTTGTTTATTCAGTAATTTCGATATTTTTTCCGGTTCGATTAAAACGTACCAGCCGTACGGCTTGGCTGAATCGGAACCAAGTTTTGCAAGTATCCGGCTTGTTGAGATTCCGATACTGACGGGCACGCCAACCTGCTGCAGAAATTCTGCCTGCAATGCTGCAACCGCTTCAGGAAGATTGGACCTGAAAGATTGTTTCAGGTCATCAGCATCAAAAAAGAATTCGTCAATCGAATAGTATTCAACACGCGAGCTATGTCGTTTAAGCAATGCGAGCATTTTACGCGAAAGGACTTCATACCATTCAAAATCCCGTTTGATATAAACACCCTCCGGACACTTTTCGACTGCTTCCCAGATTGGTTCCCCGGTTTTTACACCTCGGGCTTTCATCTCATAACTTTTAGCTATTACGCAAGCTCCCTGATTACCGAGTACGCCAACTGGAATGCCCCGCAGATGGGGGAAGCGAACTCGCTCAGCCGAGGCGTAAAAGCAATCAGCGTCAAGATGTCCTATCAGCTGCATGATAAATCCTTAGGAGACGTGTTTTTATGATCATTGGTTGTTACTCTTAATGTATATACACGTTCATCGGATATCTGCAAGCAAAAAAACAGTCATTTTGACATTTTTCAATGTACATGTAGTGAACATTGAAGGCGAAATTATTTCGATCCGGCTGGGATTTTTCCCTCTCTACTGTAGAATCAAACTGCTTGCAGGTTAATTAGCACTGGTTCTGCCTCTTGGGTGGCGGCTTCGGGACTGTGCTTAGCTGGACAGCGCCAGGTTCAACTCGTTCCCAAGCTCCTGCTTGGGAACG
>WFOZ01000486.1 GCA_015487825.1 Planctomycetaceae bacterium | reverse complement strand
GTAGATGAGATATGTAAACACTTCAGTATCAGTCATGATACCCTTATCTAAGCGGATCGACAAGCAGGGGATGCCTGCACACCGAAGGAATGTCTCTGGAAATTCAAGAAAAATGAAGTGGATGAATGGGTGAAAGCTGGTGGGGCAGATCAATCGAAGCGGGGAACAAATAGATGACAACAGACTACCATGCAAAGCTGTACGCACACGAATTGCTGCGACGGTACCCATCGGACAGTGTCGAGAGGTTTACAGCAGCCTTGATGGATTCCCAGGTTGACCTGAACCCCCATCAGGTGGACGCAGCTTTGTTTGCCTTCCGTTCTCCCTTGTCCAAAGGAGCTATCCTTGCCGACGAAGTGGGCTTGGGCAAAACCATTGAAGCAGGTATCGTCCTTTCGCAGAAATGGGCAGAACGTAAGAGAAAGATTCTTATCATTCTTCCATCAAGTCTTCGCAAACAGTGGCATCAAGAGCTGCTGGAAAAATTCTACCTGCCTTCACAAATCTTGGAGGCCCGCACCTTTAATAAAGCGCTCAAGAATGGTGCACGGAATCCGTTTGATATTCCTGAAATTGTTATCTGCTCATACCACTTTGCCAGAAACAAAGCGGAGTATGTACGGGCGATCCATTGGGATCTTGTGGTTATTGATGAAGCCCATCGCCTAAGGAACGTTTACAAAACTGGCAATAAGATTGCCAGGGAGCTGAAACAGGCATTGGGGCACGCCCCCAAGATACTTTTAACGGCCACCCCACTTCAAAATTCTCTATTGGAATTGTACGGACTGGTCAGTTTCATAGATGAACACGCCTTTGGCGATTTAAAGAGTTTTCGCACTCAGTTCGCCCGACTTTCGTCGGACGACAGCTTTGATGACCTAAAACAGCGCTTAAAGCCAATTTGTAAGCGGACGCTTCGCAGGCAGGTTTTAGAATATATCCGCTTTACCGAACGAAAAGCCTACACGCAGGAGTTCATTCCTTCGAAAGAGGAAGAGGTTCTGTACGACATGGTTTCAGAGTACCTTCGCCGGCCGAACCTGTACGCCCTCCCGGCCAGCCAGCGTTCTCTTATGGTGTTGGTTTTGCGCAAACTGCTGGCTTCTTCCACCTTCGCCATTGCCGGGGCATTAGAAAGTTTGGCGAATAAATTGGAACGACATTTAAGGGAGGACGAAACCCTACGCCAGGAAGAGCAAGACCTGGAAGATGATTTTGAAACCTACGAAGAACTGGCTGATGAGCTTGAAGTTAACGGAGAAGAGCCACTGGAACCGCTAACTGAGGAAGAGCGGGAAGTCATCCGGGAAGAAATAAATGAGCTTCGCTCTTTTTTTGAATTGGCAATGCAGATATCACAGAACGCCAAAGGGGAATCCCTACTTCAGGCTCTGGATATTGGTTTCCGAATGACTGCCGATCTGGGAGGAGCAGAGAAGGCGATCATTTTCACAGAATCCCGTCGTACACAAAATTATCTGGTAAAGCTGCTTTCTGAAAACGGTTACGCCGATAAAATTGTTCTATTCAATGGCTCAAACAGCGACCCTGCAGCGCGCGAGATTTATGCAGAGTGGAAGAATCGCTTTGAGGGGACTGACAAGGTTACCGGTTCCCGCACGGCAGACACACGGGCCGCCTTGGTGGACTACTTCCGTGATAACGCCAAAATCATGATTGCCACCGAGGCAGCCGCCGAAGGGATTAACCTCCAGTTCTGTTCTCTGGTCGTGAATTATGATCTGCCATGGAATCCGCAACGCATTGAGCAGCGTATCGGCCGCTGTCATCGCTATGGTCAACAGCATGATGTGGTCGTGGTGAATTTCCTTAACAAGAACAACGCGGCCGATCAGCGCGTCTATGAGTTACTTTCTGAAAAGTTTCGACTTTTCAATGGAGTATTCGGAGCCAGTGACGAAGTGCTCGGCAGCATCGAATCTGGCGTCGATTTCGAAAAACGCATCGCAGAGATTTACCAGACCTGTCGTACTCCAGAGGAGATACAGCAGTCTTTCGACACTCTCCAGACGGAACTAAGCTCCCAGATCAGTGAAAATATGCGTTCTACCCGCCAGAAACTGCTCGAAAATTTTGATGCCGAGGTGGCGGAAAAACTCAATGTCTATAAAGCCGAAGCAACAGCTTCTCTCAATCGTTATGAAGCGCTTCTCTGGGAGACCACCCGTCACGCCCTGGAGGGCTATGCCAGCTTTGATGACAAGGCGCTGACATTCCGCCTCAATCGAGTTCCCGAAAACGGTATTCCTCCCGGTGTTTACACACTCAAGCGGCAAGAGCAACACGGGCACCATTACCGGTTGCAACATCCGCTGGCAAGGTGGGTGCTCAAACATGCCAGCCAAAAGAATCTTCCGACAAGGGCAGATCGCCATCTGCCGCTACTTATCTTCGATTATTCCGGCAGCTCCAGCAATATCTCCATCTTAAAGAAACTCGTAGGCAAATCGGGAATACTGACTGCTGCCCGCATGACAGTAAAAGCGCTGGAAGCTGAAGATTACATTATTGTCGCCGCAGTCACCATGGATGGCCATGAATTGGACGCAGAGCAGGCCCGTCGCCTCTTCAGCCTCTCTGCCACGGTAAAACCGATAGGCGATGTTCCAGACGGTGGTGTCAACCTTTCTTATGTTAGACAGAAGAAAGCTATTTTAAGCGATATTTCCGAGCG
>WFOZ01000485.1 GCA_015487825.1 Planctomycetaceae bacterium | reverse complement strand
TTCCCGAGTTAGGGTTCGGCAAACTTCCCAGTGTCATTTCTCCCCACGTTTTCCCGTTATCGGTTGAAGCAATTTCAAAAATCCGATCCTGCCTGGTTCTCCCAATTGCCAGTAGCTTGCCTGCTCCTAAAAAAAGAATACTCGGCTGGATAGCCTGAATTTTAATGCCATCATTGACCGGGCCAATTTTCTGCCAGGTTTTTCCCAGATCACTGGTCTTTTCGAAATGAACGGACCATTTACTTTTTCTTTCATTGGTTTCGTTACTGGTAGGACAAAGGATCTCACCATTGGCCAATTGAACCGGTTTGTTTTTGATTGGGCCAAGAATTCCTTCAGGCAACCTGCAGGGATGTGACCATGTTTTTCCGCCATCGTTTGAAGTCGTCAACATTCCCCACCACGTCTGTGGAGTTGGCCCCGCTTTATAAAAGAGCATGAGCGGCCCTGATTCTGGCTGAAACAGAACCGGATTCCATGTCGGATGACGATGAACACGGCCTTTAGCCGTGGTGTACTGCACGCCGTTGGCAACTTCAACAGGAGTCGTCCACTTCCCTTTTTGTAGCCGAGAAACCCAGATGCCAACATCCGGGCTTTTTTCTTCAAAACCACCAAACCAGGCAGCCACAATATCTCCTGCGGATGTTTGTTCAATCGTTGAAGCGTGACACTCCGGGAACGGGGCAGATTCGTATATGAATTCAGAAACAAGAACCGCTGCATTATCTTCTGCAAGCAATTGACCTGCTCCAAGAAGCGGGATGATCAGGGAAAACGAAAAGAAAAATAACTGTCTGGGCATTGTTGTATTCCTTAGTATGAAAATAATAGATAGTAGGATGGCGTGCTTGCACCCATCAAATACGGTCTCCATTTTGAGAAATGATTGCTGTATTCATAACCATTCCAATTCGATTTATCATTGAAAGCAATCTGGCACGTGAAGATGGATGCAAGCACGCCATCCTACTTCTCTTGAGGGGGACGTTTCCAGATGGCAGAGGCTGCGATACCTACCAGCAGAATTGTTAATGTTCCGACCACGATCACCATAAACTTATGAAACGGACTTTGCAGATGTGCCAACGATTCCGGCCATATATCTGAAGTTGAAATGACCATCCATATCAACACTAACGAACCGGCCAATACTCCCGTCACAGCTGCCGCATTGCCAGCCTGCCGGCTGATGATGCCCAGTAAAAACAGTCCGACAATTCCACCACCAAGAATACTTGAAAGAGTCCACCAGATATCGAGCACGCTATCGGTCAGGCTGACTAACGACAATGCCATCGCGGTGCCGAATATCCCCCAGATTACCGTCGAAAGATGAAGAACCGACATCAGTTGATGATCTGTTGCATCGGGCTGGAAAAATCGTTGATAGAAATCGCTCATCACCAGGGTGGCCGAAGAATTCAAGGAAGTTGAAACGGTACTCATCGCCGCTGCAAAGATGGCTGCAATTAAAAGTCCAGTCACACCGGGAGGGAGATACTTGGCAATGAAATGAGGAAAGACGCGGTCACCAATATCTTTACTGGTTAGTCCTGATGTGATTTCATCAACCTGTTTACGGTAACCGGAAGCGAAAACCCGCTTCCCATCGGAAGAACTCGTGTACGCTGGCTTAATCCCTTTTTGCAACAGTCGCTGCTGGGCAACAACCTGTTTCACTTCGGGAATATCAGTATCGTTTGTATGATAAAACGCAAAGAGTGATGTCCCGATGAAAAAGAACATCGCGCTGACCGGAATGTATAATAAAGCTCCCAGCCAGACCCCACGGGCAGCCTCTTTTTCACTTCTCGAAGCGATGTAACGCTGGATGTAACTTTGATCGACCCCAAAGTTTTTCAGATTTTCAACAAGTCCCATTGCCAGAACAACCCACAACGTCGGTTTCGCGACATTGAATAGATCAATACTTCCCAGTGAAAACTTATTCCCTTCCTTAGCCATCTCAAAAACCTGTTGCGGCCCTTCCGGCATTCCCACAAGCAGAATTCCCAAAGCTATAACCGCCCCAAGCATAAGAACAATTGCCTGGATCGCATCGGCCCAGATAACGGCAACAATACCACCAACAAAAGCGTAAACGGTTACCGAAATCCCTGTGGCAATTATTACCGTTCGCATATCCCAGCCAAAAATAACAGCCATCGGCAGAGCCATCAGATACATCACCACTCCCATGCGGGCAATTTGAAAGACGAGATAAAAGCTGCTTGCATAAATTCTCGCCCACGCCCCAAAACGATGTTCCAACATCGCATAAGCAGAAACCTCACCCGTAGATCGGTAATAAGGTAAAAAGAATTTTACTGCGATAAAGGCAGCAAATGGAAGCGATAGAGAAAAGACAAAAGGGTTCCAGTTATCAGCAAATGACTTCCCCGGCAGCGCCAAATAACTGATACTGCTCAGATACGTTGCAAAAATGGAAAGCCCACACAGCCAGCCGGGTAGTGTCCCTCCCCCTGATGTAAATTCACTGGAAGAGCCGCTTCGTTTCCAGAAGGAAAAACCGAGAAGCATGATGCCCGCGAAATAAGCGAACAGCACAATCCAGTCAATCAGATAAAAATGACTTCCCACTTAGGATTCCTTTGTTCTCTTTAATTCGTTATCAGGTAAATAAACTCGTTGCCAAGCTCCTGCCTGGGAACGAGAGGAAATTATTTAGAACGTGGATTTTTTTCATAATAAAAACGACCATCTTCTGCACCGCCGAGGAAATCGGGGATGCCATCTCCGTTAAAATCGACAACGGTGGGACTGGTTGTGTGCCCCTGAATATTTTTTTGTAACAGCGGCCCTTCATCCCGAAACGTCCAAGTATTTTCGGTTGATTTTTTTTGTAACAGTAGATTCGCGTTGATCGAGTTGGCGAGGATATCGAGCTTGCCATCTC
>WFOZ01000484.1 GCA_015487825.1 Planctomycetaceae bacterium | reverse complement strand
GATATAAGTTGCGGTTATATCTATCAGGTGTAACCTTCCTGTAAGTAAGGGAACTATCCTGCCAGAGTGGCAGAGCATAGATCAGGCTGAAACGGCGTTTGCGTCAGTTAATCAGAAAAGTCAAATAGAGAAGCTTAGAGGCTTCAGTGTCAGTTCTTTAATTTTTCCATGATTTAATCACGAGGTCATCATAACCTTCTGAGTAAGATTTTCCTTGGTTGTTTATGCCATCTTCACCAACACTATAAAGCATGAATTTTTTTCCGTTCGACCAGTAATGGAAGTTCTTATTTTCTGAGAACCGATCCTTGGGTATTTCTGAAATATATTTGGGGATAAGTTCACTTAACAAAAATGGATAGACGCCGTAATCTCTTTTATGTAATTCCAACTGGAAATGTACCATTGTAAGTTCCATTTTGGCTCTTGTTCGAAACTCAGAGGTGAGGGCACCATTACTGGCAGGTAACAACAGCTCCTTAAGACGGTCACTCACCAGTTTGGTTCGTCCTTTTTTGCTTAACACTGCTGTTGCAAAAACGAGGGGAGAATTATTTGTTTTTTTTCTTTTTCTGTAACTTTTCTGGAGTGCCAGCATTCTGTCCATTGTTGAGTTTCTCTGGTGGGTCACCTGCCCGGGTTTGCACATTGGCCAGAGAGAAAGTAATAATGAAGCAGAATAATAATAGGAAAAAGTGAGCTGATTGATCATTCCGAATCAGAAATAACATGGCTATCTCATTTATTTAATTCTGTGATTTAACCGAGTGAATTACCAGTTAATACTTTCTGGCAAGCCAGAAGTAATGTACACTGCAATGATGCACGTTTAATTCTGATTATTCAATATCGGAGTCTGTAATAAATTCATATTTAGACATCATCGAGACAGTAGCGGGAAAGGAGGGTCTGGTAATCGAATGAGAAAAAAATCCTACTATTGCCAACCTTCGTTCATCGATCCTTCATCCATACGGACACTTGGATTTCTTACGGTAATCCTACTGGCTGGAATGCGAAGCATCTTTTTCAATTGGGCCGCTCCCTGGCTTGTCTCTGCAACGGTTGGAATATTTTTGTGCGAACGGTTTGCGAAATCGAAATACCATGAGTTTTTATTGCTGATTATTGTCCCCTGCCTGTTGGTTGCGATTATCATGGGAATTCCATTTCTATTGAACGAACCATCTGAGATCTTTTCGATTGGGTTTTATATGATACTGATCAGCATGGTTTCGGTGGGACCTGTCGCCATTTCAGTTGTGGCATTAACAGGAGCATCAAGAATTATCGCAAGAGTATTTGGCGTCCCCGGCTTGGGAGTTAGTTTCAATACTTGAAAGCAACTTTCTCAATGGGTTGTTTTCAGGTAACTATTCAGTGATGAGTGATTTTGCAGTAAGTCAGGTTGCCCGTAGGGTCCGCTATTGCGGACCACTGCACGAAATAGGAGGATCCACTTCCCATCGTGGTCCGCAATAGCGGAACCTACGCCAAAGCTGAATAGTAGCGTTTTCAGTTAGAATCCACAGCAACAAGCTTACCGGATTGAGTTGGCGGTGGATTATTTCATTGATGAGAAATTTTTCACCTGTTGTAATGCTCTCTCAAGGTTTTCTTTTTTGATGGTTTCCTGAGCGGTCAATTTTCTTGCCATATTTTTTGCTGCCGGGGTGCCGGTGGGAACGACTGGGCGAAAATCGCCCCGGTTTGTCAGAATAAATTCTTTACTTCTTACATATCGCTTACTCTGTTTCTGAATGTGGACAAACTCGCGAGCGTTTCCTGTTTCTCCGCGTAACTGCTTGGCAAAACTGCGACCATTGATCGAATTTCCAGAAGCCTTTGCCCCTGTCAGTTCAACCAGCGTGGGTAAAATATCCGACAGGTCAATCAGGTCATCACACAGGCTGCCTCGCTCGATTTTTCCCGGCCAGCGGACAATGAGCGGGACATGAGTGCCCGTGTCTGTCAGAAGTGCTTTTCCACCGGGGATGCCGAATGTTTTCTTGCCATCGCTCCAATACGAAACTATCCCTTTGCCCGACTGTGTCCCGTTATCCGCCGTAAAAATGATAATCGTGTTTTCGCTTAGTCCTTCTTTTTCAATCGCCTGAAACATACGCCCTACAAGTTTATCCATGTAGGCAATCATGTCGTCAAAGAACTCCGGCCCCTGGCCCGGTTTTTTCCCTGCGTTATTACATCGTCCGCTATCGGGAGTCCGTTCGTAAGGGAAATGAGGCAGCAACATTGTCCAATAGATTAAAAATGGATGCTCTTTATTACGCTGCATGAAATCGGCCAGAAATTCGTAGTTCACATCGGGGCCGTACATCCCTTTCAATTCTTTATCAAGCAACTTCCCATTGCTCAAAAAGAAGGGGTCTGCGTATCGCGATGTTTTATTCCCTGCATTAAAAATCTGCCAGCACTGATATTCATCAAAGCCAAAAGCGGGAATCGTATTTCGTTCGTGAAGGAAAGATAATTGCCATTTGCCTGCAATAGCCGTTCGGTAGCCTGCTTCCTTGAGCAAGTTGGCGAAGCTGGTTTCTTTGTTGGGATCGAGAAATTCCCGATGCCGTTTCGGCTCAAAGATCACTCGAGTGATGCCGGTATGCAGCGGGTAGCGTCCCGTTAAAATCTGTGCCCGCGAAGGCGAACAGTAAGGGGTCGAGAAACAGTATTTGAATCGCATCCCCTGGCGGGCAAGTTGATCAATGTTCGGCGTTTTATAGGAAAGCCCGCCATACGCTTCGACGCATTCCATCCCCAGATCATCAACCATTATCAGAATAATATTGGGCTTTTTTGCAGCAAACAAATCCGTCGAGACAGCAAAGCCGAGTGTCACGGCGAGGAAACAGGAATATATTTTCATCAGGCAAGCTATCTATTCAGGGGCGACTGTTTCAATCTTCCTCAGTAAGATCGGCAGCCATTGTAACGAGTTGAATGAATTCGTCACGGTAGCCATGTGAATCGTCACCTCGATTTTTGTCTGCGATTTCCAGAACATTATCATAAGAAGCCGTTCCTTTATATTTTGAGTGGCGCAATAACAGTCCGAATTCCGCAACTGAGGCAGCAAACTGGAAGTCGGGAGAGGCGGTTTCGAACGGTTTATGATCATCACTGGCAGGGAGATCAAAACCGGTACTTTCGTCGGATTCCGGCAGTTTGTATCGCAGGCGAACGGTGAGCAATTCTTTAGAACCAGATACGGGTGAACTCTTTTCGGTCTTGGTATACTTGGAAGGTTCAACTTTTCCCGATTCAATTTCAACGCCGGGAGGGACAATTTCGTAGAACGCGGTGACGGTATGCCCGGCTCCGATTTCGCCGGCGTCGATTTTGTCATCCAGAAAATCTTCCGCTTTAAGCATTCGATTTTCATAACCGATCAGTCGATAGGCCTGCACTTGAGCCGGGTTGAAATCGACCTGAATTTTTACATCTTTGGCAATCGTGATCAGCGTTCCTGCAGCCTGTTCGACGAGAACTTTTTTTGCTTCGTTGAGAGTATCGATGTAAGCATAATTACCATTCCCTTTGTTGGTAAGCTCTTCCATTTCTGCATCTTTGTAGTTTCCCTGTCCGAAACCAAGAATACTGAGAAAGACATCGCTTTTCGCTTTTTTGATGATCAGATCTGCCAGGTCACTTCTGTTGGAAATACCGACATTAAAATCACCATCGGTACATAAGATGACGCGGTTAATACCTCCTTCGATAAAATGATCCATCGCAGTTTGGTACGCCAGTTGAATCCCTTCCCCGCCGTTGGTGGAACCGCCTGACTGAAGTCGTTCCAACGCTGAAAGTATTTCGCTGGCCCTGTCGCAGGTTGTTGAAGGAAGTACCAGGCCGGAAGCACTGGCGTAAACGACAATTGCAACGCGATCATTCTCGCCCAGTTGTTCGACGAGCAGCTTCAAGGCTTTTTTCACCAGCGGTAATTTGTTCGGATCTCTCATCGAACCGGAAACATCGAGCAGAAAGACCAGATTACTGGCTGGGCGGTTTTCGGTTTCAATCTCCCGCCCTTTCAAACCGATTCGCACCAGTTGATGCTCTGCATTCCAGGGACACCCTGCGACTTCTGTATGTAACGAGAAAGGGATATCGCCTTCCGGTTGCGGGTAACTATAATCAAAGTAATTGACAAATTCTTCGATCCGTACTGCTCCGGCAGGAGGGAGCGAATTCTGATTCAAATACCTGCGAACATTCGTGTAGGAAGCGGTATCGACATCAATCGAAAAAGTCGAAAGAGGATTCTCTTTTGCGGAAAGGAATTTATTTTCAATAATATGATCGTAAGATTCCGTATTGAAATCCAGTTCTTCTTCACCAGCCGCCTCGCTCCCGGTAGCCGCTCCATCCAGCGAAGCGGGCATACTGCTTGTATATCGCGCTGCTTCACGGGCAGTGTCACCGCAGCCGGTTAAAACAGACGCAGTACAGATAGAAAGCAGAGCAGCCATGAAGTGTTTCATCAGTTTCTCTCCTGAATAGATCTGAGTGAATGTCCAATTACTGCACATTACTCCTATTACCGGATGAATGTTTGATGATTTATTGTTTTTTACCACTATTGAGAAAAAATGGAATGGGAAACTACCCTCTGGTGCCTAAAACGGCTTTTTGGAAACAGGTACGCCGATTGGAGGGCCGGTATGCTTTTCGCACTTAAACTGGTAATATTCAACCTGCTACCCCCGGAACGGCTGGTTTGTTCGCTGGTCGTAACCGCAATGAAATTAACCGTTAATAGTACAGAAGGAATGATCCATGCGTTATCCCGGCAGATGTTTTGTCACGAGTCTGTTGCTTATTCTTCTCACTGTTCCGTTGCAGGCAGCCGAGCACACCAAGGATTCACTGGAAACGGTGAAAGAAAACATTGCGAAGAAAAAAGCGGTGCTGCTTGATGTCCGTGAAATTTCAGAATGGGAAGAGGGGCATCTGAAAGGGGCAATCAATGTTCCGCTGAGCAGGCTGATGAAAAATCCGGATAAGAAATGGCTGGAAGAAAAAATCCCGGCCAAGAGAATTGTTTATACTCATTGTGCACGTGGCATCCGGGCACTGGCCGCCGGGAAAATTCTCAAAAAGCAGGGATATAAAGTTCGCTGTCTGAAACAGGGCTATCAGGAACTGCTGGCTGGCCCGTTTGAACAAGCGGAAAAATAAAACAACCCGGCGGTATTACCCCCGGGTTGAATGCTCGATCGGTTTTCAGAATTCAAAACTATCGCAGTCTTGTCGCGGTAGGAGCAGGGACAAACTTTGAGCTACTGCTTGCAGTGTGAGGAACCGACGGCAGTGTGCGGTAACCATCATCGTTGCTGACAGATTGTTCGAAATAAGGGACTGCTCTTGTGGGAACGGTTTGCCAGGGGGTGAATGACGTCTGGCTTTTGCTTTTGTCGAAATTTGGATCAGCCGCTGGTGCAGGAACCTTGTTGTGTTCATGCGTTGGTGTTCCCAAACCTGGAGCACTGGGGACTGTCAATGTTGGTGGTGTGCTGACTCCCGGTAGAATTGTTTGCGATCCGAAGCCCTGAGTATTACAACAGCCACCAGTGTAGGCCGGAATCTGTGGAGTGCAGACCGGTGCACAATGTTGTTCCCAAACAGTACTGATGCGTCTTCGTGGAACCATTGTCTGGCAGGGAACCATTCGGTGTCGCATTACGGTACGGTATTCCGTTTGAGGTACGGTAATTACAACTTGTCGGTACGTAGTTACAGGAACCTGCTCGCAATAGCTTTCTCGACGATAAGTGGTTCGTGGAACCATTTCCCAGGAAACCACACGTCGTGGCACCAGGCGAGGTCTGGGAGCAACATAAGTCGGAGCACAGGAGAGCGGAGCCTGTGGAATAATTCCACAAACGCACCTCGCCCGTCTGCACCGTCTGCAAAGTCTTCGGGCGAGCCTTCGAAGCGGACGACATCCGACACAGCTGCCACAACCGCCACACGCAGGAGCGATCCCGGGTAATAATTGAGCCACTGCAGAACTTTGTTCGATACCGACAGCGGTTAAAGATAACAATAAGGTCAATATTACAGGCCAACGCATGTTGGAAACTCCCAGATCATTCAGTTAATTTCGATTAATTCGGCTCTAGCGACAGAAAAATAGTCGTGCCTGCCCTCTTAATCGGCATAACCGTTACATCTTATCAAGCAATTTTTGTTACAATCGAAAAGAGAGGCAAAATATCCGGGCAAGCAGAGTCAGGGGTTAGTGGACACGTGAATCTGTCACGGAGCGTGTTGCTGATGGAAAATAAAAGAAGGAAGACAAAGGCAGAAAAATGAGTCACGATCAATATCAGAACCCGTTAATTACCCGATACGCATCACAGGAGATGAGTTTTCTGTGGTCTGCTCAGAAGAAGCATTCCACCTGGCGAAAGTTATGGCTGGTGTTGGCGGAGTCTCAGAAAGAGCTCGGGCTGGAAATCAGCGAGGCACAACTCGACCAGATGCGAATCAGCCTGGAGGATATCGATTTTGAAAAAGCGGCTGAGCATGAAAAGAACCTGCGTCACGATGTGATGGCACATGTTCACACTTTTGGAGAACAATGCCCGGATGCGATGCCAATTATTCATCTGGGGGCAACCAGTTGCTTTGTGACAGATAATTCGGAACTGATTCAAATCAAGGAATCTCTCGAATTGATCCGCAGGCGGCTCGTCAACACCATCGACGAATTGGCTCGCTTCGCGTACGAATATCGAAACCTTCCCTGCCTGGGCTTTACTCACTTGCAGCCCGCACAACCAACAACGGTTGGCAAGCGGGCGACGTTGTGGTGTTACGATCTGGTTCTCGATCTCGAAGAAATAAACCATCGCCTGGCAGAACTGAAGTTTCGGGGCATTAAAGGAACAACAGGCACGCAGGCAACATTTTTGCAACTCTTTGGCGGGGACCATGGAAAAGTTGCCGCTCTGGATCAGCTCATTTGTGATAAAGTCGGCTTCAAAGAATCTGTTGCTGTCAGCGGGCAAACGTATTCCCGCAAAATCGATTCTCAGGTTCTCGCCTGCCTGAGTGGACTGGGACAGTCGGCTCATAAAGCGGGAACAGATATCCGCATTTTACAGCATCGAAAGGAGTTGGAAGAACCGTTCGAAAAAAATCAGATTGGCTCTTCGGCGATGGCTTACAAACGAAACCCGATGAGATCCGAACGAATGTGTGCGCTTTCCAGATTTGCGATTTCACTGACAGAAAATGCTGACTACACGATGGCGACTCAGTGGATGGAGCGAACGCTCGATGATAGCGCCAATCGTCGTCTTTCGATGCCTCAATCTTTCCTGGCAATTGATGCAACACTCATTCTGTATCGCAACATTGCAGATGGCTTAGTGGTTTATCCGAAAGTCATCGAAAAACATTTGCAAGCCGAACTCCCCTTCATGGCAACCGAAGAAATCCTGATGGCTGGCGTCACCGCAGGCGGAGACCGCCAGGAATTACACGAACGCATCCGCGTCCATTCGCAGGAAGCTTCAAAAGTGGTGAAGGAAGAAGGAGGAAGTAACGATTTGATCGAGCGCCTGCAAACCGATGAAAAATTCGCACAGGTCGATTTGAGTGCAACTCTCGACGCTTCAAAATATATCGGCCGCGCTCCCGAGCAGGTCGATGAATTCATTACCCAGATCATCCGCCCGATTCGCACCCAGTATGCGGATGATCTAAAAAATGAAAACGAAGAATTGCGAGTATAACTCCCTTCTCAGATAATCGAAAAGTTAACCATGTAGCTGGCAATTTTTCGGTTCAGTTGATCTTCGACAATCAGCTTCAGCACGTACGGACCGGCCGGGAGATCTTTCGGGATGTTGAGCAGGTAGCTGTGGAAGTAATCGGTTCTGCGGTTTCTGCAGAAATCTTCGGTGGGCGGGAACTCCTGTTTGGAGATAACGCCTCCCTGAGAACCGGCGCGATGAATTTCGATGGTCGATTTCAGGACTGTTTTGTATTGTCCGTTTGCTGTCGGTGAACTGAGGAAATTTCGAGCCTCCGCGTAAATTAAAACAGGCTGACCGGGGCTGAATTCGGAGCGTTCGAAGCGATCGTAAGTGCCGAAGCCGTCGATTTTTGTGCAGAACAGAACATTTCGCAGTTCAAGATTTGCCCGTTGCCTCAGTCGCCCCATCGCTTCAGTCAATTGCGAAATTGTATGTGTGGCCCGATCGGATGAGTTCGGAATCCCTTCTGCATCGAAATAGTTGGACATCGCCCAGAACATCTGCTGCCAAAATTCCTGATCAGCGGGCGGGATGTTCGGAATCGCTTCCAGTGCTCTTTCCTGACGGTTTGCCATCAGGTAGAGCATTCGTAAATAGGCCTGGCTGGCGATAAATTCCTGCTTCTGTTTTTCGTCATCACTCAACTGAAGTGAGGCCACCCGCCGTTCCGCGACGGCGATGAATTGATCAAGCAATTTTTGAAAATCCTGCCCTGCATTTTGTGGGTTCGTTAATGAATCCATCAAATCCGGTTCAGGTCTGTCGAGCGATGGCGGTACTGTCAAATCCTGTTTTTGTGCCACGTCAACTTTCTCGTGAGAGATACCTTGCCCGGATGAATCCCAGGGTAACTGACGTGATTCACCCAGTTTTAATTCTTTTCTGGGAAGAGTTTGATCACGCCACGGGGCGTTCTCTGAAAAATCATCAGCCGATTCATATCGCTCTTGCCGGGAATTTGAAGCAAGTTTGAGGCTGGTACGTCTTTTCGGCGGTGTTCGATCCGGAACAGAGGGGCTATCAAGGGCTTTCTGGGCCAATCGCCTCATTCTCAAAACTTGAGGGATCATACTGGGGGGCACCTGACGCAACTCATCATACCATTTTTTTCGTTCCGCCACTGAGACATTTTCGAATTCGGTTTGAATTAACAT
>WFOZ01000483.1 GCA_015487825.1 Planctomycetaceae bacterium | reverse complement strand
TCGCTGTAATGATGGCTCGACTCTTCTTGTACATAGTTTCACATTAAGTTCGATTCTCTGTCAAGCGGGCAGCAGAATTATCTGACAGTCAAATTAAAGTTCACCCGACTAAAGCGTGCTTTTGATGGAATCGAGCTAATAGAAAAAGCCAAGGATGAACCCAGCACGGCTGGTTCATTCTGATAGCCGTAACCAAACTGTTATATTTCTAAAATTTGCGAGCCGTTCGCAAATTATTACCGTTAGTATCACAGAGGAAAAGGAAAGTGACAACAGGGAGTTTTTCCTGTTAGCCAAATTGAAATTTCGGGTCAGAATAAGGCGATACTGCGACAACGGAGCACGGGCCACCCCAAATGATGCCTCGTTTTTACGTTTGAGAAGGCCTACGTTGCCTGTTTCGTTAATCGTTCCACCACTGCACAACCGCAGGAATCGCTCCAGACGTTGACCGTTGTTCTGCACATGTCGAGCACGCGATCAACAGCGATGATAATCCCCTGGGCTTCGAGTGGCAGGCCGACTGCCTGCAGTACGATTGCCATCATCACTAAACCGGCATGCGGGATCCCGGCTGCACCGATGCTGGCGAGTAACGCCGTGATCGCGACGATAACTTGAGTGCCGAGTGAGAGTTCGAATCCGGTGGTAGCTTGTGCGATAAACAGCACCGCGACCGCTTCGTATAACGCCGTTCCATCCATGTTGATGGTTGCCCCCAGCGGCAACACAAACGAACTGACCCGGTTGGAAACCCCCGCATTTTTTTCGACCGATGTCATTGTCAAAGGCAATGTTCCGTTGGAAGAGGCGGTTGAAAATGCGGTCATCAAAGCCGGGCTTAATGCCTTCGCATACGCCCACGGCGAACGCCCGGCGATGAACTTGAGAATTAAAGGCATGACGATCGTTGCATGTACCAGCAGCGCCAAAAATACCGTCAGCATATACCAGGCGAGTGTTCCGAAAATTTCCGGTCCCTGAGAAGCCGTGGCGTAAGCCATAAAAGCAAGAACTCCAATTGGTGCCAGATGGATGATAAACATTGTCATGCCCATCATCACATCAAAGAAAGCCTGAAAGAAACCGGTCATCCGTTTTCTGGATTCCTCCGCAGCGGTCACGATAAACAGGCCGAAAAGAATGCTGAACGTAATGATCGAAAGGAAGTCTCCATTCGAAAGCGCAGCAACCGGGTTAGAGGGGATCATGTTGTCGATCATTCCCAGAAAAACACCGCCCAGAGATTGCTGTTCTCCAAAAGTGGTCACCGATCCCGTACCAGGCAATATTGCACCAATACCGGGCCGGATTAAATTCACCATGATAATTCCGGTCGTAATCGCGAGCAAACTGGTAACGAAATAGTAAGCCAGTGTTTTACCGAACATCGAACCGAGTCGTTTCGCATCTCCCAGCCCTGCGATTCCCGTAATCAACGAAGAGACGATTAACGGAATCGTTACCATTTTCAACAGCCGCAGAAAAATATCCCCCACTGTTTTGGAAATGACTGTGACCCGGCGTGACCAGGAGCTTCGATAAAGATCGTATCTTTGGGCGAATAGAGGGTATTTACTGGCAACTTCTTTGCCTGTTTTTACATTCTCGGTCGTGATGACAGGTCGCCCGTTGTAGTCTCGACAGTAAGTGACATGAATTGACCTGGCATCTTCGATCAAGCGATAATGTCGCTTCGTTACTTCGATCACAGGAGGTTTTCCGGCTTCTTTCCAGCTTTCCAACTTAGGCAAATTCGGATAACGACTGCTGTATTCTTCTGCAGAAAGCCGAACTTCAGGAACGACCAGCACTTCATTCCCTTGGTCATCGACGTCTTTTTCAGCAACAACGACTTTGCCTTGTTCATACTTCAGGGAAAAGGTGAGATTCTTTTCCAGATGCTCTTCGCCAGGATTAAAAAACAGCCCGATGGCCGCCCCGATGACCAGTGCAAAGAAAATCTGAATATGCAGTGCTGCCTTGAACGGATTCATTACGAACTCTCTTGAAGCGTAGGGTCCGTTGTGCGGACCATTTGAAGATCTAAATGTACAATTCCGGTCCACATGGCGAATTATTGGTAATTAAGAAAATGTCTTGAATTGCATAATCACCTGAGCGATGCTCACGTTGCCGATTCGTCTCAGAAGGGAACAGTTTCAATGTGCCACAGCATAGCAGAAACATTACCGGAATTGATATCTCCAGGAATAAGCGAGGTCGCTTTTTCTCGTCTTTATTAAATTTCGTATGGCTTCATACAGAGTGGATTGAAGTTGTTTTATGAACTCTTTTTATCCAAGAAAAAAGAATACAATAATTATTACATTTTTTGTTTGGTTGATACTAAACAGGACGTCAAATTTGTTCGACTGATTTACTTCAAATCCAGCACACGTTGTTCAATATAAATTTCGCTTTGTTCGAGGCCGAGCTCTTTGAGTTGGTTGTTTAGTTCTGTTTCTGCTGAAGGGAGAGAGGAGCCGAGGTAAAAGATTCTGCAGCGAATTCCCTGTTCGTTTCCTTTGGCCTGTTTGATGATTTCTAAAGCGTTTGCCAGTTCAATTTTTTTTACTGATTTCGGCGGTGTTGAATTTGTGCCGAGCAGGTAATGTTTTTCCTCGACGATCAGAGTCACCAACTGTGATGTATCCGGTAATACAACGGCTTCTTCTTTGGAGGTTGTGTTCGTCGAAGGTTCAGTTTTTTCGGGAGCCATGTCGCCCACGATATCCGCTTTGACCGGTGAACTGTTTGACTGGATATTCGCTACAGTGCCGGCATCGTTCCCGTTACCAGTGCCAATTCCCATGCCGAGATTCCGCAACAGAAACGCCAATCCGATTCCTATAACAAGAACCGCTCCGACAGCTGCTCTTCTCTGTAACGATTTCATACCACTTCTCCAGTTATTAGACAGGTCAGGCTTTCCAGCCTGACGAAAGAGGTTTCCCTAAGAATCAACTTTTGATTTACCAGCGAACTCAGTTTTTCATTCGAAAAGTCTGCACAATAATGTGCCAGACTGTAAAACCTGACCTACTGCACTTGGCGCTATCCAGTTAAGGTTTCTTTTGTGTCTTCGGTAAGTAACCGATTACCGCGTATTCAAACCGTGTGCGGCCGTCGGCGTCTTTTCTCATTCGGTCTGTTGTTTCAGGTAAAGAAAGAAGCAGTGTTTCGCGCAGTGTTCGTGCAACATCTTCGTAACTGACAAGTATAATGACTAAACCTTTTGCCTGGGGCAGCGATTTATAAATTTCAAACAGCCGTCGCTGAAAATCTTCTTCTGAAGTAATACGTATCTGGTAATGCTGCTCATTAGCGAACAGATTGGCAATGCCCCGCTGATCGAGATGAATTTCCCAGACATCGCACCGCTTGCGAATTTCTTCGTAGGCCATCAGAAATGTTGCCAGTTCAACCGCTTCGGAATCCGCCAGTTTTTTGGCAAGTTGTTCGATCTGTTCCTGGGGAATCGCTGAGGGCGTTGCCCCGGAAGCTGCCATCTTTTTGAGCAGTTCTTTCAGTTCCTCTGACGAACCTGCAAAGATCTTCCGGATAGCAGTTACAATACGATTTCGCTGAGCGTTGAGTTCCTTCAATTTTTGTTGGAATTCCTGCTGATTCAACTTTGCCTGTCGCGTTTGCACATCATGCTGTTTTTCCAGCGAGGCTGCCAGAGATTCTGCTTTGGAGCGATCCTGCTGGATCCGTTCCAGAACCGATTTGGTGAAATCGAGTTCCTCCTTTAATGTATCCACTTCATACGCCATGCGGGATTGTTCGACTCCCTGTTGCTTGGAGCGGACCTCTTCCTGCTGTTCCATCTCCATAAACTGGGCGAAAATCACGATCAGGAGCAGATCGAGAAGTGGCGTCAGTTGCAGAGATAATTTTTTGACGGAGATCATAAACAGGCGTTAGGTATTAGGGCTTAGGCGTTAGGGTTTCTTTGATGACTTCAGTGCCGAGGCGGCTTTTTACTGCCGAGACTACCGTTCTTACATGGGCGCGAACTTCGCTGAGACGTTGGAATGAAGGTTCAAGCAAACTGCTGACCAATAAAAGGAGCAGGCCGAAACTTAAACCGGCGAATGTTGACCAGATGGCATCACCAAAGCGGGCAACGATAATTGAAAGGGCTTCTGTTTCAGCGCCGGAAGAGAGGTTCAGCGCCGCCCCGATGGAAATAATGGTGCCGAGCACTCCTGCGAGCGGGTATGCTTCAATCATCGTACGGGCAGAATTGGCGATCGTTTCAAATCGCAACGCATGCAGATAACGCCGTTTTTCATCCAGAACACCGATGCGGGTTCGCAACGCCTGTCGTTCTTCGGTACGTGTCGGATCGTTTATCACATCTTCCACATCTGCCAGGAATGCTTCCATCTGATCGGTCAAATGAGCGGTTGGATCCAGAACGCTGTGCTGTTTCAAATCGCGTGTGTAATCCTGCAGGGCACCGGTGAGAATGTGCATGTCTCGTTTCGCCCACAGAACCAGCCCCGCGAATACTGCCAGATGAAAACAGGCAGCCACGGTAATGATCCATGTTGAAAGTTCTGCAATCGCAGAAAGAATATTATCCACAATCTCTCTCCCGGGCAGTATCGCAAACGATAAGTCTCTTAAGCATCCGCCGACTGGATGCCAGGGCTCTATGAACCGTGCGAATCGCTATTCGACCGACCTGCCTTATCCATTCACCAAACAGTGGACCCGACAACTCACGGCTCACAGAGCCGTGGCACTTTTTCGATAAATCTGTTCGGTATATGATACTTCAAATTATCTGCATGGAGTATAACGAAAACAAGACGTGTTCGATCAAGGATCAGTGCTCGGCACGTTCAAGAATATACAAAACTGTTCGCGCACGCAGATTCGCCCACACAGCCCGATCAACGCTTTTTTCCCCGATAATCGGCAATTCCTTCACGATCCGAAACTTTCCCTTCTTTTCGAGATCACGGAAGTCGTGCATTGTCATTAAATGTAGATTTGGTGTGTCGTGCCAGTCGTAAGGGAGTTCTGCAGTGATGGGGGCCCGACCGGAAAATAATACCTGCAGACGAATTTTCCAGTACGCAAAGTTGGGAATCACCACCAGAACTTTCCGGGCAACTCGCAGAATCTGTTCCAAAACTTCGACCGGATACCGCAACTGTTGCAAGGTCTGGCTCATTACTGCGAAATCAAACGAGTTATCCGGAATGTTTTGCAGCCCTTCGTCCAGGTCGCCTCGCACAACAGGCACACCTCTGCGTAGTGCTTTGAGAAATTCTTCGTCGTCCAGTTCGACTCCCTGAATATCGCATTGATGTTCCTGCTGAAGAAGTTTCAGCAATCGGCCATCGCCGCAACCTAAATCAATCACACGTGAACCAACAGGGATTTCCCGTTTGATGATTTCGTCGGTAATCGAAACCGTCGGGTCTGGCATACAGAATCGCCTGGGGCGCAAACGTTCCAATCCGGCAGGCAGCCGGCCCGGCTTCAGGGGAGATTGTTTCGATTGAGTTTCCATTACTGAAACATAACAAATTTAACAGCCAGAGGCGAGCCGAGAGCGTTATCTTCTCTGGTTACGAATTTGACGGCCTTCAGCCTCTTTTTCATTTGGCATGCAGGTGTTAATGTGTATCATTCTCTTCGTACTTCACGAACTCGATTAATTTGTCGAGAACCAGACCTTGAGCCCTGGTGGTGTCAAAGTTTAGTTACGACTATGTTGTGTTGAGTATTTTTCCGGTAAAAAATTTAGAGAGTGACTTCAATGAATAAACGCCCCGTTGTTTTTGTGACAGGTGCAGCAGGTGGAATTGGTTCTGCTACGTCTCTGGAGTTTGCCAGGCGTGGTTACGATGTCGCGATGGCTGATGTGAACGCAGAGAAACTGGAAGCTCTCGCCGGGCAAATCAACTCTGGCGCTGCAAACACGTTGCCTTTGCCGGGCGATTTGGCTGATCTCGATTACGCGGAAGCCTCCATCAATAAAACAATTGAACATTTTGGACGCATCGATGTGCTGGTAAACAACGCAACCTGGCGAGAGATAGCGACAATGCGAACGATCTCGGTTGATTCCTGGGAAAAAACGATGAAAGTGGGAGTGACCGCTCCCGCTTTTTTGTCTCGCTGGGCCGCGACTGATATGGAAAAACGAGGCAAGGGAGTGATCATTAATATTTCGAGCATTCAGTCGCAATCTGTAGCGGGAGTCAGTCCGGCTTACGTAGCTTCCAAAGGAGCACTCGATGCTTTAACCTACGAATTGGCCACGCTTTGGGGACCGAAGGGAATACGTGTTCTTGCAGTAAACCCCGGAGCGATTGATACCGATGGCAGTCGAGATTACGAATCGGGTGAAGGCGATAACCTGACTGCACAATTACGAAAGTGGAGCGAAGAGATGATTCCCCTTCGCCGTTGGGGAGTGGCGGAAGAAATCGCTAAAACAATCGCGATGCTTGCTTCAGATGACGCCAGTTACATCACCGGCACAACCATCGTTGCAGATGGAGGCGTCAAAATACAATTTTCACCTTATCCATTCAAACATCAAATGTTCCCGGAAGAATATTAATAATGAGCAACAAAGGTTTTTGGCGGTGGGCGGATAATATTTCTTTTGTCGAGGAGCATTCGCGAATAACACTCGGGGAAGGGGATA